>JAAXUL010000087.1 GCA_013336035.1 Chloroflexales bacterium | reverse complement strand
GCGGGGGGCTCGTTTGGGAAGGGCGGCCTGATCGGCGTGGCCGCGCCTCCGTGTCTTCCCCGCGGGCGTCTGGGTTCTGTCCTGCTCAGCCTGCCACACCCCACAGCCCCGGCGCAAGGGCCGACCGTCTTTCGGGGCCCCCGCCCCGAGCATGACTGGTCAGCCTCGTTCCTTGCCCCGGTGCCGGGGGCGGTGGCCTGCCTGGGCCAGGAACTGACGAGACGCCGCAGGAAGGAGACCCTGATGGCCACCACCGACACCCGCCCCGCCGCCGACGACGTTAGCGAAGCTGGCGCGCAGCGCTTGCACCTCACCACTGCCGACCACGCCGCCATCGCCCGCGCCCTCGCTGAGCCCGGCATCGCCCTCACTGCCGACGAGCTCGAGCAGCTGCTCGCCGGCGCCGACGACGAGGTCCACGACCTCCTCGCCGCCGGCCGCGTGGCTGAGGCCGTCGGGGTGGCCCGCTTCAACCTTGCTGAGGCCGCCCTCAACTGGGATGAGCCGCGCAACCACCCGCTGTCCGCCGCCGAGTTGGCGTAGCAGCACCCCGGCTTGAGGCGCGGGCGTGGGCCGCAGCCCATGCCCGCGCCGTGACGATCCGAACGCCACGGATAAGCGCGCTCCGCTCACGGCGCCACCCGTGCCGCCGGCTCCTCGCCAAACGCATAGCGCAGGTGCCGGACCAGGTTCCGATAGAACGGGAGTTGCCCCAGCACCCGAGACAGCGCCCAGGTAGATACGTCTCTGGCCATCCGGCGTTGCAGCTCGGGCATCGTCAAGAACGCGACGTCCTCGACCAGGCGCAGCCGCGGAACCTGCCGCTCGAGGTCCTGCGGGTCGTCGATGCCCCAGACTAGCTCGACCTTGGCCCCACGCACCGTCGCCAGGCGCGCGACCAGGCGCACCATCGCCCCGCTGTAGCCGTCGAACGCGATCTGGCCGCGGGGAAACTGCTCGGTGATACGGCGAAACAGCGCCGTCCCCTCCGGCGCGGGCAGGTACTGCACCAGGCCCTCGGCGACGACGAGCACGGGGGTGTCGCCGGGGATCGCGTCGAGCCAGGTGAGGTCGGTCACCGAGGCGCCAATCCGCTGATAGCCCGCACGCTCGGGATACAGCTGCGCACGCAGCGCGATGACATCAGGCATGTCGACATCGTACCAGCGGACCTGCGGCCCGGGGTCGATGCGCTCCACACGGGTGTCGAGGCCACAGCCGAGGTGCAGGACGGTCGCGGCGGGGTAGGCCGCCAGAAAGGCGCGAGTCCACTGGTCGAAGTGCCAGGCGCGCAGGGGCAGCGTGATCTCGCCGCCATTGGGCAGCTTGAGCTCTGTAAAGTCGTAGTCGATGCGCGCAACGGCATCCGCGGCAAAATGGTCGCCGAGGATCGGGTGCGCCACGTGGGCGTCCAATGCCTTGCCGTAAAGCGTGGCGAGGTAGGTCTCCTTCTCCTTCGTCAGCCGAATCCTGGGTGCGTCCATCATCACCTCCCGCCGCGACCGCGCAGCGCGGTCTATCGATCCACGCGCACGCCCGATCGCGATCACTCACCCGGCCTGCCTCGGGGGCGGTCAGGGAGCCGATGCACCACCTGAGCCAGGTGACGCATCCGAGCGCGGCCTGATTGCGAACTCGGCCGTCCAGTACGTACCATAGGTGCTGTGCGCCTCCCGCGCGAGGGCGACCCCAATCGCGCGGAACGAGCAGGTCAGGATGGTCTGGCGATGCCCCGCGCTCGCCATCCAACCCGCCACCACCGCGGCCGGGTCGTCGTACCCTGCCGCGACATTCTCGGCCCAGAGCGGCTCCCCGCTGGCGCCCGCGCCCCAGCGGTAGCCGGCCTCGCTGATGGCGCTGACCGGGGTCGGAGCCATCCGAGCCGGTGTGATCCAGGAAATCATGGGTGGCCATGTCCTGGCTGTGGCGTGCCGCCGCCTGCGCCAGCTCCGCCACGGGGGCCAGGGGCGTGGCGCAGCCGTGCGCGGCCCGCTGCGCATTGCTCAGCGCCACCACCTCCCGGGCGACCGCCGCGTCATCGGTGGCAGGCGTGGCGCTCGGCCCAGTCGGGCGGCCTCCGCTGCGCGGATCGGTGGCCGTTGGCACGGGTGCAACGGTGGGCGTCAGCCGGGGCGTCGCGACAGGAACCACAGGCGGCGGCTCACGCATGGTATCGCGGGTACAGCCGGCCAGCAACAGCGCGAGCAGGCCGACGGCGCGCAGCGCACCCGCGTGCAACCTGGATCCAGCTCGCAGACTGGCCTCCCGCTCCCAGTACCTATGCCTCGCCGAGCGCATGGGCATCTGGCCGCAGCTGGGTGCCACAGTGGATACAGAAGCGCGCCCCGGGCGGGTTGGCGGTACCACAGGTAGGACAAGCGGGACGCTCAAGGGCGGCGCCGCAGGCGGAGCAACGCGCGGCCCCCTGCGGATTGGCGACGCCACAGGCCGGACAGGGGAACGTTTCCAGACGGCGCGTCGGCCCCGTCGCCGCCCCGGCCTGGGCCGCGTAGCGCTCGACGCTCTGCCAGATCTGCCCCGGCAGGCCCGCATCCAGCGGGGCATCAGGCCCGCGAAAGAAGTCCCCAAGGGGCCAGGCGAAGAAAAAGGGAAAGAAGCCGATCAGCCCACCGACCATGATCTGGCCGCCCTGGCGATACCACTGCTGCTGCCCCAGGGTGACGCGCACGCCGTCGGTGATCGCCTCGATCCCCAGGGTGAGCGCCTGGCGCGGCTCCTCGCCAAACCAGCCGCCCTCGCGCTGGCCGATCTGGATGATCACTCCACCCTCCGCATCGAGCGCCTGCGCGATCGTCGCACCCTGATCCCACTCGTCCAGCAAGGCGCTGGCGAGCTGGCGCGGCTCAATCGGCCCACTATAGATCCGTTGCTCCATGGTTTTCTCCCAGGCAGTGCTCCAGGGGCTGGCATGCCGACCCGGTGCCAGCAGCCGTCGCTGAACTCCCCTTCGCTGGCCACCCATCAGATTCTATGTCGTCCCTGCCAGCACGTAGCAAGGATGCAGCCGTGACCAAGTGCACGCCGCTCACCAGCGGAGACCGCCGCTACGGCTGTCGCCTCCAGTGGGAGCGACGCGACGCGCCTCACGGGCCGGCGCCGCTGGTTGTGCCAGCAACATCACTCGACGCAGCGTGTTGATCGTCTGTGCCAGCGGCTGGTCGAGGCGGCAGCGCTCAGGCAAGGCGTGGGGCGGGGCGCTCGGACTCCCTGGCTTGGTGCGGCGTCCCTGGTTCGGCCGGTTCAGCCTGCCACATCCCACGCCCCTGGCGCAAGGGGCCTACCATCTTTCGGGGCCCCCGCCCCGAGCAAGACTGGTAGGCTTGTTCCCTTGCCCCGGTGCCGGGGGAGGTGGCTTGTCTGGGCCAGGACCGAACGGAACACCGCACCCACAGCAAGCAGACTTCGATGGCCACTAACGTCAACCGCACCGAGCTCGTCGGCAACCCGGGCAATGACCCCGAGGCCCGCTACACCGCCGCCGGCACCCTGGTCGCGACCGCCAGCATCGCCGTCCACAGCAGCTTCAAGCAGGGCGAGGAGTGGAAGGAGCGCACCGACTGGTTCCGCCTGGTCGCCTTCGGCGAGAGCGCCGAGCACCTGAGCCGCTTCAGCAAGGGCGAGCGCATCACCGTGACGGGCCGCCTCCAGACCAGCGAGTACACTGACCGCGAGGGCCTCAAGCGCACTAGCGTCGAGGTGGTGGTGCTCCGCTCCGAGCCGGCCCCGCCGGCGCAAGCAGCTCGCCGCCTAGCCACCAGCACGAGGCGGGGCGTACCTCAGGGGCCGCCCCGTCTCTCGGCGTGCCTGCGCCGCCGAGACAATGGTGGCGCTTCGCGCGCCGTGTAACGCCCCGCCCAGGCTGGAACCCCCGCCCCAGGCCGCGCCCGCGCCCCGCTCACCGGGGCGGGGGGTGACTCGGCCCCCGCTCGCCCACCTGATCGCGCTGGGCAGTGCCTCCGGCAGGGTGGTCAGCCAAAGCGTTCTCGCCGCGGCTGGCTGGGCGTCTCTGTGCCTTGCCCCGCGATAGCGCTTCGCGCCGACGCTTCGCGTCATCGCCTGGAGGCACCACGCCTGCGCCACGGTCTGGTCGGGGAAGACATGCGGGGCGCGCATGACCCGCCGCTCTGGCGCCGGGGAGCTGACCTCGGCCAGGTACTCCAGCGAGGCGGGCCAGCGCTCCACGCGTGCCTCCCACCCGCCAACCAGCAGCCGCCAGCACCGCGCCCGCGAGTCGTATGCCCATTCCATTGTTGCTCCCTCGCCCCACTATTAGGCATCCTTGCCTCTCCATCTCTCTCATAAACCGAGCGGTCACAAGCTCACACTTTCGGCTATACTCAGGGCGATTTGGCCTTGGTGCACTGAAGATACCTGACCCATACGGAAGCGCACATGTCCCATCGCCTCTCGCTCGATCACATCGCCGCCGCGCTGGACATCATCGACCCGGTCTTTCTGCACACGCCGCAGTATCGGGCCGAGGCCCTGGAAGCCATCCTCGGCTGCCAGCTCTCCTCAAGGTGGAGACCATCAACCCGATCCGCTCCTTCAAGGGGCGCGGCGCCTCCTACCTCGTCTCACGCCTGTCTGCGGGGAGCACCGTCGTCTGTGCCAGCGCAGGAAACTAGGGCCAGGCGTGGCTGCGGGGGCGCCGGCGATGGCCGACTCCTGGCAGGCGGGCCGCCTCGTGAGCTACGCCCAGACTCAGACGATGACGCGAAGCGTCGGCGCGAAGCGCTATCGCGGACGGCATCGCCGTGCGCGTGCCGATCCCAGAGGTGCTAGAGGACATGCAGGACACCGTGGACGAGGTCGTGCGCGTAGGCGAGGCGTCGCTGGTCCAGGGGATGCAGCTGCTGCACGGGCACGCGGGCCTGGTGGTCGAGTCATCGGGGGCCGCGGGCATCGCGGCCCTCCTCGAGCAGCATGAGCGCTTCGCTGGGCGCCGGGTGGCGACGGTGATCTGCGGCGGGAACCTGACGCCCGAGCAGATGCGCCAGTGGCTCGCGTAGGGCCGTGCGCGCAGGGCGCTCTGGCGTCGCGGCGGACAGCATGGTGCAGACATAAGGAGCACGATCATGGCAGCGATCGACCACAGGAAGACCCTGAAGCACCTGTACGCCCCCTCGGCCAAGGCAGCCGCTCTCGTCGAGGTGCCGCCACTGCGCTTCCTGATGATAGATGGCCGGGGCGACCCGAACACCGCACCCGACTACCCCGTCGCTGTCTCAGCCCTGTTCACCCTCGCCTACACCCTCACGTTCGCGCTGAAGCGTGAGCTGGGGCTGGACTACGCGGTCATGCCCCTGGAGGGGCTGTGGTGGGCCGAGGACATGGGCCAGTTTCGTCTGGGCCAGCGCGACGTCTGGCAGTGGACCATGCTGATCGCCCAGCCGGAGGAGGTCACGGCCGAGCGCCTGGCCGCCGTGGGCGAGGCGGCCCGGAAGAAGGTGGACGCCATCCGTCCTCGCGCGGGTCCGGCTGGAGGCGTACCACGAGGGGCGATGCGCCCAGGTGCTGCATCGCGGCCCCTACGCCGCCGAGGCGCCGACGATTGAGGCGCTGCACGCCTTCATCGCGGCTCAGGGGTACGTCTTCGCCGGCAAGCACCACGAGATCTATCTCAAGGACCCCCAGCGGACGGCGCCCGAGCGGCTCGAGACGGTCATCCGCGATCTGGCGGCGATCCTCGACGGGGCCGTGCGCGGACAGCAGGTGATGGCGGCACAACGGTACGAGCCGCTGGACCGCCTGGTCGATGGGAACCGGGTCGTCCTTGAGGTGCAGTGGACGGGAACGCTCGCGATCCCGCTGGGCGCTCTTCCGGCTGGGGGCCAGATGCGCGCGCGCTTCGCGGTCTTCCTGACCTACCGCGACGGCAAGATCGCCCACCAGCGCAACTACGATTGCTTCGAGCCGTGGTGAGTGTCAGCAGTGAACACAGCTGAGGGGACACGATGACGGTCCATGATCCGAGGCTGCTCCCGATCCGCCCCGCCGTGCCAGACGATGCACCGCAGCTCGCCACCCTGCGCTACCGCTTTCGGAGCGAGCTGGCCCCGCCCAGCGAGTCCGAGGCCGCCTTCATCGCCCGTGCGCTCCCCTGGCTCGTCGAGCACCTGGCCCACCCGTCCTGGCGCGTCTGGGTCGCCGTGGCGCCCGACGGCCAGATTGTCGGACAGGTCTTCCTCCAGCTCATTGCGAAGGTGCCGAACCCGGTTGAGGAAGCCGAGCACCTGGGCTACCTCACGAACCTCTTCGTACTCCCCGCCTACCGCAGCCGGGGCCTCGGGCGGCGCCTGCTGGACACGGCCATCGCCGCCTGCCCGCCTGAGCGGGTGGACCGGCTCATCCTCTGGCCCTCGCCGCGGAGCCGCACCCTCTACGAGCGCGCCGGCTTCCAAACCCCCGCGTCCATCCTGGAGCGCCTGTTGGAACGGCGCTCAGAGTAGCTCCGCCACGATCAGCAGCCCGACGCGGCGATCGATCTGGGCGCCGAGCTGGGCGCGCCCAGCCCGCGGCGGTATCCCCAACAGCCGCCAAGCGGTTCAGCACCCTGGCTGGACAGAGAAGCCCCCGCTTAGCTCAAGCACCTACCGCACTGCGTGCGGTCCCGTAGCGTCATTTCCCGCTTCTGGCGAAGACGAAAGGTGAGCCCCCGATGCGGCCACGCCCAACCTGCCGGCCTGCCTCCATCGAGCGACCACAGCGACGACCATCGCGCCTCCGGCGACAACCGCACCAGCTGCACCCGCACCCGATGAGCCGTGTCCGCGAGCAAGCGCAGCGCGCGAGCCGGACGAGCAAAGCGAGGACGATATGGCCCGCAGCCTCCGCAGTGGTGACTTCGACCTTGTGCTGGCGATCCAGTCGCCCTCGAGCCCCGACCGCTGGTACCGCGTGCTCCTCGACCGGGCCAGGGCCCTCACCGGCGAGACGGTGCTCTCCTGTGACTGCGTAGGATGGCGTCAGGATGAGCGGAACGCCGCCGCCCGCCGCGCCATCGCCGCCGGTTCAGCGACGCGGGCCTGCGTGTGCCCCGCGGCTGCAAGCACACCGACGCCGCCCAGGCATTGCTTGGCTCGCCCTCTGGCGCGATGATGCCGCGCTACCGCACCGACCACCCTTATGTCGGCGCCACGCGCACCCGTTGGGCACCCCTGCGCGAGTTCGTGCCTGAGGGCGGCTGGGGCATTCAGGAGGCCCGTATCACCGTCAGCAGCCGTACCACCTGGTCCTGCTCCAGGCTACCGGCACGACAGGGGCGACGGCCTCGGCTGCCATCGCCTTCGCCACCTGCCACCCAGCTACGCTCGGCTCACGGGCCGCGCCCGTAGGGTGAAGGTCAAGCCGAAGACGCCACGGAGCGAGCGCGAGCTGCCGCTGTCAGCCGATCTGGTCGAGAAGCTCCGCACGCACCACGAAAAACAGGACGAGGAGCGGCGGTTGCTCGGTGAACGCTGGACGGACTACGACCTGGTATTCCCATCTGAGGTCGATACGGTGATCATGCCGCGCAATCTCGTCCGACACTTTAAGGCTGCGCTGCAGCGCGCCAAGCTCCCAGCGAGCGTTCGCTTCCACGATCTGCGCCACACGGCGGCTACCCTGATGATCGCGGCGGGCGTGCCGCTCAAGACGGTCTCAGATATCCTCGGCCATAGCTCCATCCAGATGACGGCCGACACCTACGGCTACACCTTCGAGGAGGACAAACAGCGGGCGCTCGACACGCTGGCCCAGGTGCTGGAGAAGAAGACTGAGACTGCGCAGGAGAAGCAGGGTGCGTCATCTAGAGGAGAAGCAAGTTGAGCCCCCTCAGGAGGGGAACGAGTCGTCCTGATGCGGCGCAGACGTTCCGAGAAGCGCCCAAACTGCTCCCGGATCTGCTCCCGGGCACAAAAAAGGAATCTCGCCAGTGGCGAGATTCCGCGTCCTGCTGTGGCGCCCCCGGGCGGACTCGAACGGCTGACACGCGGTTTAGGAAACGGGGGAGATGGCCTCCACAGGCGTCCACAGTCTCTCGTATTCCGCTTCCTGATGCGATCCGTCATCCAGACCCATCCACGGCCATCCGCCTGAGTTTTTCGGTTTGGCTGTCAATTGGCTGTCAAGAAATTTCAAAAAACCGTGGTGTCATTGTAGCGCAAGCGCCCCTGGGGAGCAAGAAAAGGAAGCCTCTCTTCACGTAGGGAGCGCGCTAGCCGCGCTTCACGCGAGGCAGCGTGAAGCGCACCCGCGTGCCCTCGCCCGGCGCGCTGGCGATCGTGATCGTCCCGCCGTGGGCCTCGACGATCCCACGGGCGATGGTCAGCCCGAGGCCGGCGCCGCCGCTCGCCCGCGAGCGGGACTTCTCCCCCCGGTAGAAGCGCTCAAACACGTGCGGCAGGTCCTCCGGCGCGATCCCCTCGCCGGTATCGGCGACCTCGATGGCGATCTGCGCCTCGCCCGGCAGTGCCGCGGCGTTCACCGCAATGCAGCCACCCGGTGGAGTGTGTCGCAGGGCGTTCACCAGCAGATTGTCGAGCACCCGCGTGATCTGCTGGGGCGCCAGCAGGGCCGGCCCCACCCCATGCGCCACCTGCGCCTCCAGGCGCACGCCCTTCGCCACAGCCTGGGGCGAGTGACCGGCGAGCACGTCGTCGATGAGCGGGCCCACCTCGGTGGGCTGCAGCTCCAGCTCGGCCACGCCCGCATCGAGCCGAGACAGGCTGAACAGGTCCTCGATCAGCTCAGTTAGCTGACCAATCTGCGCCCGCATCGTGGCATAGTAGCGGGTCGTCGTCGCCGCGTCGTCCACCACCCCGTCGGCCAGGGCCTCGGTCATCGCTCGCAGGGAGGCAAGTGGCGTCCGCAGATCGTGCGAGATCGCGACGATCAGCTCGCGCCGGAGCTGCTCCTGGCGCGCCCGCTCGGCGGCGCCGGTGGCGAGCTGGTCGGCCATGTGGTTGAAGGTCCGCGCGAGCGCCGCCAGCTCGTCGTCGCCAACCACCGCCACGCGCACGGTCAGGTCGCCCGTGGCGATGGCCTCCGCGCTGCAGTGGAGAGCCGAGACGCGCTGGGCAAAGACGTGGGCCAGGGCGGCACCCAGGCCTGTGGCGATCACCGCGGCGATGAGGGTGAGCAGGGCCAGCAGCGGCAGATCCTGGGTCGAGAGAAACATGAGCTGGGCGGTGACGAGGATGTTGCACAGGGCCACC
This sequence comes from Chloroflexales bacterium, assembly GCA_013336035.1. GTDB lineage: Bacteria > Chloroflexota > Chloroflexia > Chloroflexales > Chloroflexaceae > CAIWXH01. The sequence goes on along the minus strand of JAAXUL010000087.1, from coordinate 5,201 downwards.
ACGACGCCAAACAGGTATGTAAGAGTCACCTGGAGCCAGATCCGCACGACCCCGCGCCGCAGCCAGCGCACCCCAGCCAGGCCGATCGCCGCCGAGGCGAGGCCGGTGGCGAGCAGCGCGCTCAGCAGCAGCACCAGCTCGGAGTTGGGCGCCTGCACCCACGCGATCCCGAGGAGCAGCGCTATGCTCAGCCCCACGCCCAGGCCCAGCCACACCCAGCCTGGGGCGTGCGGACGCGCTGCTGCCCTGCGCTGAGGGTCAAACACCATGTCACTCTCCTCACTTCGACCGGGGTGCCGGGCGCTCGATCCAGCGACGTCACTGGTGGATGCGACTCGGGCGCTCCGCTGCTCCATCCTGGGTTACGGCACGCGCCGCGGGCCGCTGAGCTTATAGCCAACGCCCCAGACGGTCTGGAGCAGCGTGGGGGCGGCGGCATCCTGCTCGATCTTCTCACGCAGCCGGCGGATATGCACGGTCACCGTGCTCAGGTCGCCGGCAAAGGTGTAGCCCCAAACCTGATCGAGCAGCTGCTCGCGGGTGAAGACCTGGTTGACGTGGCGCATCAGGAAGGCCAGCAGCTCGAACTCACGGCTCGTCAGGGTGATCGGCGCGCCCGCGAGGGTGACGGAACGGGTCGCCGGGTCGAGCCGCAGTGTGTCGACGACCAGGGGCGGCGGGGTGTGGGCGCTCTCAGCAGGCTGCGCCTGGGTGCGGCGCAGAACGGCCTTGACCCGTGCGACCAGCTCGCGCGGGCTGAAGGGCTTGGTGAGGTAGTCGTCGGCGCCGAGCTCCAGCCCGACTACCCGGTCGATCTCCTCACCGCGCGCGGTGAGCATGACCACCGGGAGGCTGCCGCCGGCCCGCAGGCGCCGGAGCACCTCCAGGCCGTCGAGGCCGGGCAGCATGATGTCCAGCACGAGCAGATCGGGGCGCTCGCGAGCGACAGCCCGCAGCGCGCCCTCGCCGTCGCCGGCCGTCACGGTGCGAAAGCCCTCACGCTGCAGGTAGCGCACCACGACCTCGACGATCGTCGGCTCATCCTCCACTACCAGGATCAGGGCGTCAGCCATCGGCATCGGCTCCTCTGCTCAGTCGGTCAGGCCATGCTAGCATGCTACCCTTAAGAAGATCTATCGCGAATCTTACAGGGGGTTGCAATGCCGCGAGTCTGTGTCTTCGATGTGAATGAGACGCTGCTGGACCTGGGGGCGCTCGATCCCGCGTTCGCGCAGGTGTTTGGCGATGCGGGGGCGCGCCGGGAGTGGTTCACCCAGCTGATCCAGTCGGCCCTGGTCGCCACGATCACGGGGGCGTACGCCCCCTTCGCCCAGATCGGGGACGCCGCCCTGACGATGGTCGCCGCCCGGCGCGGGGTTCCGCTCACCGACGACGATCGCCGCCTCATCCTGGGCGGGATGCGCAGCCTGCCGCCTCACCCGGACGTGCGCCCGGCCCTGGAGCGGCTGCGGAGTGCCGGCCTGCGGCTTGCCGCCCTGACGAACTCCACGGCAGAGGTCGCCGCGGCCCAGCTGGCAGCCTCCGGGCTGGCCGACCTCTTCGAGCGGCAGCTCTCCGTCGACGCGGTGCGGCGCCTGAAGCCCGCCCCAGAGGTCTATCAGATGGCGGCCGCGCAGCTTGGGGTCGGGGTCGGCGACATACGGATGGTTGCCGCCCACGCCTGGGACATCGCGGGTGCGCTCCGGGCTGGCTGCACTGCCGCCTTTGTCGCGCGGCCGGGAATGGTCCTCGACCCCTTGGTGCCGCCCCCCGACATTGTCGGCGCTGACATGCACGCGGTGGCCGAGCAGATTCTCAGGATTGAGGGCGGGCACCAGCGCGACTGAGCTGGCGCCGAGGCCAGAGGCATCAGAACTGCAAGGGACGCAAGCCCGTGGCACCAGCGGCGCCTACCAGCGGCGTGGCCCATCCGCGCCGACCTGCCGCTCGGCGCCTTCCTCCCTCCCGGCGCCTTCCTCCCTCCCGGTGGCCGACTCGGCCGGGTGCGGTGCAGCCGACGGGCGTGAGCGCTGCCAGGGCAGGCGCCCCTCCAGCTCGACCTCCAGACTCCAGCTGAGGAACGTCCGAATGGCGACGATGCTGGCGAGGATGCCGAGGCTCTGGAAGGTCGGGGTGATGGCAACGGTGCGGATGACGTCGGCGGCGACCAGGAACTCCAGCCCGAGCAAGAGCGTCCGGCCGAGGCCCTCGCGGTAGTGCTGGTAGGAGCGCGTGGCCTGGCCACGCAACCGGGCGAGATATCGGATCGTCGTCAAGATCAGGCCAGTAGCGATGAGGGCCACTCCAGCGACATCCACGCCCTGCCCAATCAGCTCGACCAGCTCAGCGACTGTCATCCACGCACCCTTCCCCACGGGAATGCGCCACCACACGACGAAGTGTCAATAACGATCGCTGCGCACATGGTATTTCATGTGCCACTGGGGGGCTGTGCCTCGTCTCGCCTGTCGCGGTGATCGTGCGTGAATCTTACGCGATCAGGCGAGCGCCGTAAGCTTTTTGTTCGCAGCGTGTTGCCTTCTCCGCCTACCCTGTGACTGTCGGATCCATATCTCGCTTCACGGTGGAAGGTAGAACAGGAAGAGGAGAGCCACGTATGACACGAACGCTGCGATCCGGGATGCTGACCGTGCTCCTGATGATGATTCTTGCCGCCTGCGGCACTGCCCCTGCGGCGGTGCAGCCGACCGGCGAGGCAATGGCCGACAAGCCCACCGGCGAGACAATGATGCACGGGACGGGCGAGGCAATGGCCGACAAGCCTAGCGGCGAGACAATGATGCAGCCGACCGGTGAGGTGATGGCCGACCAGCCCGCCGGCGAGATAATGATGCAGCCGACCAGCGCGGCGATGGCCAACCAGCCCACCGGCGAGACCATGATGCAGCCGACCGGCGCAGCGATGGCCGACCAGCCGGCGTGGATGGCCCTGCCGCTCACCGATGTCCAGACCGGCGAGGGATTCACCCTCGGTGATTTCGCCGGCCGCCCAGTCTACGTCGAGCCCATGGCCACCTGGTGCCACAACTGCCGTGCCCAGCTCGCCAGCGTGCAGCAGGCCGCCACCACCCTGCAGGGCCAGCCGCCGGTCTTTGTGGCTCTCAGCGTCGAGACGACCCTGCCGCCGGAGCAGCTCGCCCAGTACGCTGCCGCGAACGGCTTCGCGCTGCGCTTCGCCGTCGCCTCGCCGGAGCTGCTGCAGGCCCTGGTCGACACCTTCGGCCGCACGATCACCAACCCGCCGTCAACCCCCCACTTCATCATCGCCCCGGATGGGAGCCACGGCGAGCTCTTGACGGGCTTCCGCTCCGCCGACGAGATCGTCGCCCTGCTGCAGGCCGCCGGGGGGGAGGGGTAGCCGTGGCGCAGTACCTGGAGGCCTTCCTGCTCGGCAACGCGGCCATCCTCGGCAACGTCTGCGTCCTGCCCCTCTACCCGGGGCTGCTTGCCTTCCTGGCCGGCCAGGGCGCGACCGGGCGCACGCGCGGCGCCAGCTGGCTGGGGGTGCTGGTGCTGGCCGGCGTGCTCAGCCTGATGCTGGTGGTGGGGCTGGTGCTGTTCACACTGCGCCAGTCGGTGGCGGCCTTCCTGCCGCTGCTGCTGCCGCTGGCCTACGGGGCGGTGCTGCTCCTCGGCGTGCTGCTGCTGCTCGGGCAGAACCCCTTCAAGGGCCTGGCCGGCACACAGGCACCAGTGCTACGCAACCCCTACGCCACCGCCTATCTCTACGGGCTCCTGCTTGGCCCGATGACGCTGCCCTGCACCGGCCCGCTGATCGTCAGCGCCTTCGTGCTCGGCGCTGGCGATGCCGTGGCCCTGGCTGACGGCCTGCTCTACTTCCTCGCCTTCGGGCTGGGCTTCGGCTGGCCCCTCGTCGCCCTGGCGCTGGTGGCGGCCGGCACCGGTCGCCGCCTGACGAGCTGGTTCGCGCGCCGCGAGCCGGCGATCCAGCGCCTCTCGGGTGCGCTGCTGATCGGAATCGCCCTGTTCGGCTTCTGGGTGGACGTGCGGCCCAACCTGCGGCTGGCCACGGCGAGCGCACGGCCAGCCGAGAGCGCGGCTATCGGCCTCGTGGCAGCTCCGGCCCGTCCCGACCCCACCGCGGGGCAAGCAGCCACCACCACCGCGCACGCCCAGCCAGCCCAGGCCCCCGCGCCGCTGACGACCCCAACCCCCGCCGGCGCGGCCGCGCCCGAGCTCGTCGGGGTCACCCACTGGCTCAATAGTGCGCCGCTCACCCTGGCGAGCCTGCGTGGCGAGGTCGTGCTCGTCCACTTCTGGACCTTTGCGTGCAGCAACTGCCAGGCAACGCTTCCCGCGCTGACGCGATGGTACGCGACGTATCGTGATCAGGGCTTCACGGTGATCGGCGTGCACGCCCCGGAGTTCGGCTTTGAGCGCGAAACGGCCAACGTCACTGAAGCTGCCCGCCGCTACGGGATCACCTACCCGATCGCGCAGGACAACGATTTCGCCACCTGGGAGGCCTATGAGAACCACTACTGGCCGACGCTGTACCTGGTCGACGCGAACGGTGTGGTGCGCTACCGCCATATTGGTGAAGGCGCCTACGACGAGACCGAGGCCATGATCCGCACCCTGCTTGCCGAGCGCCAGTAGGTGGGCCGCGTATGGCTGCTGGGTTGCGCCGCTCAGCAGCTGGCGCCGTCAGCGCGAACACCTGCGCGAAGGGATCACCCGCGCCGTTGACGAGGTTGGACCTCGTTCGGTGGATCGATGGTTGCTGCCTCCTGGCCCATCCCCAACTCCCTCGCTCCCTCAGCCGCCGGGAAGGAGACCGCTGCGGTGTGTTCGATCGGACTCTAGATCCAACAGGGGTATCCATGCGCTCTAAGGACATCCTGCGTGCGGCTGCCACCGGCGTGTTCCTCAGCCTGCCGGTGATGGGGCTACTCTCGCTCGGCACCGCACTGTTTGGCCGCAGCTTCGTGGTCTTCGACCTCTTCGACGCGCTGGCCCGCGCCCTGCCGGGCGGCGTGGTGACCGCCGGGATCGACCTGCTGGTCCAGGCGATCACGGCGCTCGGCCTCGGGCCGACCGACGTGGTCGCGAAACAGCTCGAGAAGACCCACCTCGAGATCCTGGGGAAGATGGCGAAGGGCTCAGGGATCGTCGCCTCCCAGGCCCGCGCGAGCCGGCGCGGGCGCATCACGGAGGGG
>JAAXUL010001474.1 GCA_013336035.1 Chloroflexales bacterium | reverse complement strand
CCGGCCGGCCCCCTGGCCCCGGGCGGCCCGGGCCACATAGACCGAGAACTCGGCGACGCCGTCGTAGCACTCGCGCGGCCTGTAGGTCGAGCTGCTGGCGAAGGCCATCACCTGGCCCGCGCGCTCGGCCACGACGATAGGGTGGCGCCCGTTAAACCAGCCCAGCACATCCGCGGCGCTGCGCGGCCTGGTCTCGAAGGTGGCGATGCGGTCTGCGATCCCCTCATTGTAGATATCGGCCATCGCCCCAGCGTCCGCGGGCGTGGCCGGGCGGGTAGTAAGGGGGTTGCGCACAGTGTTGGCCTCTACGCGTTGACGTCGATGACGATCCGGCCGCGCACCTGGGCGTTGGTGATCGTCTCGCTGTAGGCGGGCACGGCGCCCAGGGGGATGACCTCGGTCATACGGTCGATCAGCTCGGTGGGCAGGTCGCGGGCGATGCGCGCCCAGGCGGCGAGCCGCTCGGCGGGCGGCACCAGCACCGACTCGACCCCGATCAGGCGCACGCCGCGCAGGATGAAGGGGAAGACCGAGGCTGTGAACTCGACGCCCCCGGCGTTGCCGCAGGCGGCCACGACGCCGTGGTAGGCCACCGAGCGGAAGATGCCCCCCAGGACCGCGCCGCCCACCGTATCCACCGCCGCCGCCCAGCGCTCGCTCTCGAGGGGCCGGCCGGGGCCGGTGAAGAACGCGCGGTCGATCACGTCGGCGGCCCCCAGCCCGCGCAGGTACTCGGCCTCGGCGGGGCGACCGGTCGCGGCGACAACCCTGTAGCCCGCGCGGGCCAGCATGGCCACGGCCATGCTGCCCACGCCGCCCGCCGCGCCCGTGACGACCACCTCGCGCTCGGTGGGCCCGAGGCCGTGGCGCTCGAGGGCCTGCACGCAGAGCATGGCGGTGAAGCCGGCCGTGCCGACCGCCATAGCCTGCTTGAGGCTTATGCCCTCGGGCAGGGGCACCAGCCACTCGGCCTTGACCCGGTTCATCTGGCTGAAGCCGCCCCAGTGGCGCTCGCCCACGCCCCAGCCGGTGAGCACCACCTCGTCGCCGGGCTTGAAGGCGGGCGCGGCCGACTCGACGACTGTGCCCGCGAAGTCGATCCCTGGGGCCATCGGGTTTACGCGCAGGACCTTGCCCTTGCCCGTGACCGCCAGGCCGTCCTTGTAGTTGAGGGTAGAGTAGGCCACGCGCACCAGCACCTCGCCCGGGGGCAGATCGGCCACGCGCACGTCGCGCAGCTCGACGCTGCGCCCGCCGCCACCCTCCTCGACCACCAGGGCGCGAAAAATGTTGTCGCTCATGGCTGTACCTCTGGCTTGCTGCTTCGTTCAACGCGGTAGCGTCGATTATAATGGAGTGGTCCGGCTTTGCCAAACGGAGGAAGTGATGATTGGCGTGATTGACCATCTCGTCATCCTGGTGGAAGATCTGGCCGAGGCCGTGGAGGATTACGAGACGCTCGGCTTTACTGTCTCGCCCGGGGGCGAGCACACCGATGGCGCGACCCACAACGCCCTGATCAGCTTCGCCGATGGCACCTACCTCGAGCTGCTGGCCTTCCGCCGCGAGGCGCCCGAGCATCGCTGGTGGCGCCATAAGGCGGCCGGCGAGGGCCTCATCGACTTCGCGCTTCTGCCCGGCGATACCGCCGCCGATGTCGCCGCTGCCCGCTCACGCGGCCTGCCCCTGGTCGGCCCGGTGGCGGGCGGCCGCGAGCGCCCCGACGGTGTGCGCCTCGAGTGGCAGACGGCGCTGGCCGATGCGCCCGAGCTGCCCTTCCTGTGCGGCGATGTCACCCCGCGCGAGCTGCGCGTGCCCTATGGCCTCGCCTGGCGCCACCCCAATGGCGTCTCGGGGATCTTCCGCGTGACCGTGGCTGTGCGCAACCTCGAGGTCAGCGCCGCGCGCTACGCCGCTCTCCTGGGTCAGCGCCCCCTGGTCGAGCCCGGGCGGCGCCTGTTCAAAC
>JAAXUL010001473.1 GCA_013336035.1 Chloroflexales bacterium | reverse complement strand
CATATAGAGCACCGTGACCAGGGGCACGCCGCGGATCAGCTCGATGTAGGCGATGCAGAACCACTTGACCACGGGCAGGTCGCTGCGCCGGCCGAGGGCGAGCAGGATACCGAGGGGGAAGGAGAGCACAATCCCGCTGACCGAGAGCAGGATGGTGAGCATCAGCCCGCCCCAGAGGTTTGTCCCGACCAGGGGCAGAGCGCCGCCGAAGCCGCGCACGATCACGATCACCGTCGGGTAGATCAGGATCCACGCGACGACGAGCGGCCAGCGTATGCGCTCCCCCCCGGCGCGGCCAGCGACGTAGCCGAGCGCGGTGAGGGCCGCGCCGGCCAGCAGCATGAGCCATGCCGGCAGGGCCACCTGGGCCGGCACAGGGGCCAGCAGGAAGGTCGGCAGGGCCAGGAGGACGCAGATGCTCGCGAAGCCGATCGCGAGCATCAGAACGATGCCGCGCCAGACCCCGGCGCTGAGGCCGAGCAGCAGGGCCACAAGCCCGAAGGCGACCTGGGGGCGCCAGAGCTGGTCTGGCGGGTAGATCCAGGTCATCAGCAGCTTCAGGTTATTCACCACCGCGGGCCAGCCCTGCGCGTGGAGGAGAAAGCCGGCCAGCCCGCTCACCAGCTGGTAGATCAGGAACAGCAGCACGATACTGATCAGCGCGTTGTACCACGAGCTGAAGAGGTTCTCGCGCAGCCAGCCCAGAGCGTCGACCGATGGGCGCGCGGGCCTCGCGCGACCCGACGAGACATCAGTGCTTGCCATGTTATCGCTCCACCAGCTGGATGCGCTTATTGTACCAGTTCATCACCAGCGAGGTCAGCAGGCTAAGGCTCAGGTAGCTGGCCATCAGCATCAGGATGACCGGCACCGCCTGCCCGGTCTGATTATTGATCGTGCTCGCGACATAGAACAGGTCGGGGTAGCCGATCGCCACGGCGAGGCTGCTATTCTTGGTCAGGTTCAGGTACTGGCTGGTCAGCGGCGGGATCATGATCCGCAGGGCCTGGGGGAAGATCACCAGCCGCAGCGACTGGCCGTTGGTCAGCCCAAGGGCGCGGGCGGCCTCGCGCTGGCCCTTGCTCACCGCCTGGAGGCCGCTGCGCACGATCTCGCTGATAAAGGCGGCCGTATAGATCACCAGGCCGATCAGCAGCGCCGCGAAGCTGGGGGTGATAGTGATGCCGCCGATGAAGTTGAAGCGCTCAAGCTCGGGGATGTTAAGCACAACAGGCCATTCGCCCGAGAGCAGCCGTATAGCGAAGAAGCCTGCAAGCGCCGTGCCGGCGGCGATCAGCAGCGCCCACGGCAGGGCGACGCCCGGCCGGTCGCGGCGGGCGAACTGCACGCGCCGGGCCACATAGTAGCCGGCCCCCGCGAGCAGCCCGGCCCAGATCCAGGGCGTCCACTGGGCGAAGCTCGCGTGGGTCTCGGGCCAGGCCATGGTGACGCCGCGGTTGTGCAGGTAGAGCAGCCCCCCGACGCTGACGCTCTCCTGGACGCGCGGGAAGGACTTGGTGAGCAGGAACCAGAAGATCAGCTGGAGCAGCAGCGGCACATTGCGCACGATCTCGACGTAGACGAGGGCGGCGTTGCGCAGCAGCCAGTTGTTCGAGAGCCGGCAGATGCCGAGGAAGACGCCGAGCAGGGTGGCGAGGATGATCCCGCTGACGGCCACGCGCAGCGTATTGAGCACGCCGACCATAAAGGCGCGGCCATAGTTCATCGCGGGGTTGTAGGGGATGACGCTCTCGGCGATCGCGAAGCCGGCGGGCTGCGTAATGAAGGAGAAGCTCGGCAGCAGGTTCGCGCTGCGCAGGCCCTCCATCATATTACTGTAGAGGAACCAGAGCCCCCCTAGGACAGCGATGGCGAAGGCCACCTGGAGGATGACCGCAATAATGCGGATGTCGCGGTAGAAGGGGATGGTCGAGCGCTGCCGCGCCTCAGTGGCCATAAGCTTCTCC
>JAAXUL010000086.1 GCA_013336035.1 Chloroflexales bacterium | reverse complement strand
CTGTAGGTTCCCGGACGGCCCTGAAATCCACCGCTTGCCCCGTCGCTGCATACCTGCGGAGTTGTCCCCCCAACTTGTAGGTTATCGGACTAACGGTTTTGCCGAGGCCCCAATAGATGAAAACACCCGATACCGGATACACATTGCCGACTCCTGATTGAGCGGCTTGTCGCACCGTCCCATACCTGCTACACTTAGCGTATATCGTCCCCCTACCTGTAGGTTGCCGGACAAGCTATGGATGACGATCAGCCCTCCCCTGATCACCAGGTGATCGCGCGGCGCAGCGGCGCGCGCACGGTGAGCCAGCGCCTCGTCCGCTTCCAGTGCGCATGGTGCGGCGAGCCCGTCATCGAGCTGCGCTACCCCGGCCCGACCCCCGCCTACGGCCTGGCCTGCCGCGACGAGGCCACGCGCTACGCCGACGCCGTGAAGGCGGCGCGCCGACGAGGCACGAATCCTCCACCTCGGCTGGTCACAACCTCGTGTCTGGGGAGCCCGAGCAACCGCTACCAGGCCGACGCCGATCTCGAGCCCAAGACGGCCGAGATCATCGTCCGCGCGGCGACCAGGGACGCCGTCCGGGCGGCCCTCAAGTCTATCGAGGCACTGCTCACCTTTGAGGCCAGCAGCCAGGTAGCGATCACGGCTGCCAGTGACAATACCTGGGAGGCGCGGATCGCCCTGCGGCTGCCTCGACCGCCGGCCGGAACCGACGGTGATGCGCCAGCCCCACCACAACCGCAAGACGTGACCGTCCCTCCCGATCCGCCCGACCTCGCCAGCAGTGACGAGGACCACGTTGCGGGCCTGGCTTACGAGATCGGCCACGACCTCCAATCCATCGGCAGCGACAGCGCCATGATCGCCGATCAGATCCAGGCCCTCATCGGCGGGGCCGCCCTCGGCGTGCGCCGGGGCAAGGCGCTCATCGAGGACCTGGAGGGGCTGCTCTGGGTCTGGGCACGGCTGACGGTATATCGCGCCATCGCCACGGGCCAGCCGGGTACAAGCACATCCACGGCAGCGGCCGACGAGGCGGCAAGGGCGTATGGGCGAACGTACCGACAGGTGCGCATGCTCTACGCGCAGCTGGTGCGTGAGCGCAGCCTGCGCGGCCAGCCCCGGTTCGATCTGATCACCATCGCCCAGCGCCTCTGCGCTGAGGCCCAGGCGCTCGCGGCTGCTATCACGGCGGCCCCCGTCACCAATGCGGCGATTGCCTGGGCCATCTGGGAGGGCCTGGAGCACCTGGAGCAGGTGCAGCTCCAAGAGCAGCGGCCGCAGGAGGCCGATGATACGTCCGCCCCGGCCAGGAAGTCAAAGCCCGTCCTCAACCCAGGGCTCGTGGATGCCCTGAGCCTGCACGGTGGAGGCAAGCGCCATCTCACGGCGAATGGCTGGGAGACCCTCTGCGGGCGGCTGATCGAGGGCGATTGGGAGGAGGAACAGGCATTCCGCCGTACCGACTGCAAGCGCTGCCGGCTCATTGCCCGGCGGCGCCTCCTCACCTGCCTGATCTGCAAAAAACCGCTCTTGGAGCAGGGCGAGCCGCACCTCTGCCCGCGCTGCAGCACCGAGTCGTCGGAGCCGCCGCCCGAGCGATGGTGGTGAGGTGGCAAGACGGTCGCACGGTCGATGATCAGCGAAACCAGGCGCGTGTCCCAACCAAGGCCGTTGGATCATTCTGGGGGCTTTGCAGGCCCCCCAAGGTCTGTTAGAATTACTCGTGAGAATGGCCGTTCTGCCAGGTAATCTTATGAGCGACACCCCGATAACAGATATGGCCCCTGCGACCGATCTGATCGTCGCCGGTGAGACCCCCGGCGCGCAGAACGCCGCCGCGGTGTATCTCACGGGGCTCGCCCCCGGTTCGCGGCGCACGATGCGCGAGGCACTGAACACCATCGCCGAGCAGCTCGGGGTCGCCGAGGTGCGAAACGCCGAGGAGCAGGATGTGCGCTGCCTCCACACCCCCTGGGGCAAGGTGCGCTACGCCCATACCGTCGCGCTGCGCGCCGCCCTGGTCGAGCGCTACGCGCCGGCGACGGCGAACAAAGCGCTCTCGGCGCTGCGGCGGGTGCTCCAGGAGGCCTTCCGGCTCGGGCAGCTCTCGGCCGAGGAGTACCAGCGGGCCGTGCTGGTGCCAACGGTCAAGGGCAAGCGCGAGCCGAAGGGGCGCGTAGTCACCACAAGCGAGATCACGGCACTCATGCGCGCCTGTGCGGCCGATCCAACGCCAGTAGGCCCGCGCGATGCGGCGATCCTCGCCGTCTTACGCGGCACCGGGCTGCGTCGCGCTGAGATCGCCGCCCTCGACGTACGCGACTACCAGCGCGAGACCGGCGAGCTGCTCGTGCGCAGCGGGAAGGGCAACAAGGATCGGCGCGTCTGGGCGCCCTCAGGGACGCGGGCAGCGATCGAGGCATGGCTCGCAGTGCGGGGCGAGGCGCCGGGAGCGCTCTTCTTCCGAGTGTTCAAGGGCGGCCGGCTGAGCGCGAAGCGCATCACCGACGAGGCGGTGGCAATAGTGCTCACGACCCGAGCGACGGAAGCGGGCGTTTCCGCCTGCACACCCCACGACATGCGCCGCACCTACATCTCCGAGCTGCTCGACGCCGGAGCCGACATCGCTACGGTTCAGAAGCTCGTCGGCCACGAGCAGGTCACGACCACGGCGAGCTATGATCGCCGCGGCGAGGCCGCCAAGCGCAAGGCAGTTGAACTCATCCATATTCCGTTTTTCTTCAGCAATATGAAAGAGCATTAGAACGTAAGATTGATCATGCCACTGGAGGTCTGATTTCTTTGAAACTCCAATCACTAGCTTCAACAAGGACAAGGCAATTAGGTTTTACTGATTCTAGTGGGCTAGGCAAATTCCAGAGCAACTCATGGAATGAACCATTGCCGGGCTTTTGCATCTCGGAACATAGAGCCTTTTCAGAAGTGTATAAATATATAACATCTCCCTTCTTCACTTGCATATCGGGAAACCAGAAAGTGTGACTTATCTTTGTAGCAGCATAATCCATAAGTATGTACTTTCCAATATCTGTATCGTTTAGCACTTCGAGTACCACACACTCACCGTAACCATGATCCAGAGGTAGGATGGAACTAATTTTTACTTTCATCGCTTCCTCCATTCGCTCGTAGGTACTCGTATTTAGGTCACTCCTCAACTGTAGCACAAAAGTGTGACATCTACTGTCACACCTGCCATATCAGGATCAAGTGATTTTTTACTCTATAACAGGTTAAAATGGATCAATAGCAAGAGGCTGAACTAATGCAGGCTAGCTAGAAAAGAATAGCAGCTCAAATCACAAGAAATTACTAATCTACAAAAAATAAACGCCTGTACTCTGTAAGCCTGTGTTGATACATAGATTGCCTCTTTGTAAAAGCAGGCCATGTGCCTTCCAAGATATCAACAAGCAATCCGTTAATCTCCGGATTCTCAATCGAACCCGACTTATATGTCACTTTATTTCCACTCCCCTTGTCAATTTGTGCATGTATAATTTGGTCTGCATCACACACCACTGCCAAATTCGCGTTATGTGTAACAAGGATTATTTGCCTGCGCTGTTTGGCTTCCTCTATACACGGTACTAGTAGTTCATATATAGATTGGTTATCTAGGTTTTCCTCAGGCTGGTCGATAACCAAAGGTCCATCATACCCATCGACCAATAGATAAAAAATAAGGAGTAGGATACCTCTTTCACCAGGCGAAAGTTGGGGCAGTTTCTTGTTATCCAGAACAAGAGCATAGTCCGGCTCTAGATAGCTTAGACCAAATAGGAAGTCATAAAACTCCTCTACTGAAGTATTCTTCAACTGATCTTTCAATAAATTACTTTTCCTTCCTGCGTTCTTGTTGTCACCAAAACTACTTATAATAGCTGTTACGAAGTCTAGCGATCCTTCTACATCATTAAACTCATGACATGCCACAATATCCCTAAGAAGTTGCTCACCCTCTTCACGTCCCCGGAAAGGACCACTAACATTCTGTCGTATCTTCTGAAGGAAACGAGGAACAAAATCAGAAACAAGAGTGATTGAAACATCAAATTTCAGTTTGTACTTATCTTTAATAAGATCGTGATCATCAATAAAGTGCTGAACTGGGGCATACAGTTCTCGGTATACTGTAGCTAACTTGGTTATTTGAGAGTAGATATCACGAGATAATTGAGTCCGCTGCTCCCGACTTTCTTCCAACTGTAATGGCAAGGTCGTCTTGATATCCTCCAGCCTTTGCTCAAAATACCTTATACTACCTTGCTTGCTCGGATCCCCTAAAATTGCGTCCCTCTCACCTTCCCATTTTTCGAGTGCCGTTAAATACTGCTGGTACTCTTTATCAGCTGTTTCCATTTCGCTTTGCAGTGCAAGAATACTCTTTTCAACACCCTCGATCTCCTCTTTTATCGCTCCGATATTTTTTTGGATCATATCTAACCTAGCACTTACAGAGACCTTTGAGGATAAAATATAGTCCTTGTCTACTGCCATTTGTACTAACCTAGACAAATCCAACCCCAAAGTCGCCATATGTACAGAAGCATCTTTCACAAACTTTTCATACTGGCTCTTAAAAGCATCAACCAAATGTTCGGTCTTCTCAAAAACAACGATCTTCTTACTCAAGTCTTCTTTCTCTACATTGATAATCTGAGCCTGCTCTGCCAAATTAGCAGACCTCTCGCGAAGAGAAGATATCTGAACTGCAGTATCAGTTTCAATTACCGGAGGAGCAATCTCCTTTGGCTTAGAATTCTCATGCGCATCCAACTCTAACTGCTTTGCTTCTAAGCTGCGCTGAAGCTCCTGCGCATAACTTGGCAGGAGTTGTATTTCCAGATTTGCAATATGCTTATTAAGTAGACTTAAGTTAGCTCGTAAGTTCGCAATTGATTGCTCAATTTCAACAGTCCTGAATTCAATAAGCGCATCAAGTGAATTATATCCCAACCTATCAGCCTCTTGGACATGAGAGAATATCACTTTTTTCAACTCTTTATCAAACTCGCTCTCTCTCCTAACCTCAGTCTCGTTGCAAATTTGCTCAAAAAACTGCTGTGGAATATAACGAATCTTATTTCCATCGTTAACAGCGACATCGTTCAAATATCTTCTTGCTATAGTATCATTTTCCCATGCAATTTCAGCAGTGTAGTACTGCGCCTTATTGACTTTAGGATGCCGAAATCTTGCTTCATTCAGAAAACTAAGGAACTCTTTTCGATGGTATTCGCAAAGTAGCGCAATGATATCCACAAGCGCACTCTTGCCATTACCCTTATTACCAATTACTGCAATAAGACCGTGATTGAAACAAACCTCGTTATCAAACCATGCTTCTCCAAAAACAGATGAGTCAACAGCTTTCGTAATTCGAATTGATCTCAAATACTTTGTTCTATTACTGTTAACTCGCTCTATATCCGGTGGCACATCACCAATAAAAGATCGGCACTTCGGCTCAACAAGAACCTGCTTCAAACCATTGAACGTAGGATCTGCTTTTATCCAAGTGGCCTTTTTTGACGGAAAATTACCATAATCTGCTACACAATGAGCATCACTACCGGAAACAGCAGGTTTGGGCTTTCCACCCATATTATCCTGAAACTCATCAATAAATCTTTTATTCCTTTCCGTTCTAATGCCAAGAAAAAGACTCACATCATCAGCATCACGCGTTTCAAAAATGTCAGCTAAATGCATAAAGTCTCTATCTGAAAATGGATGTTTCTGCCAGTCCAACTTTTCAAGGCCATTATAGGTTCCATATGGCATAACAACTAAACAGGCTTGTCGTGTTACTGTATTGATAGCATCGTGAAACGAGTCGCGCGTAATCTCAATAGTTTTGCATCCTAACTCATAAAGTTTATCTTCACTTAATCCATAAGGGTCAGCAAAACCATGAACCTTTGCTTTCGAAGCACCTAATTTTTTTGCAGCAGCAATGATTGCTTCATTAGAGAGGTTTCGTTTAAGTTCACGAAGTTTCAAGCAGGCCCTGAAATCAATAAGTTGCTGCTCAGTAAGAGCATCAGAAAGCAGAACATGAACGTTCATTCTATAATCAGTAGGTGACTCCACACGCAATTCGATACCAGGAAGTATAGTTTTAGTGCATTTCACATCAGAATGCCGCCGCAAGTACCTCTTTATTTCCAAATATCCATCAAATGTCCAATAATCCATGATCCCAAACACAGCAACTTCTGACGCATTTATCGCGTCAATCACATCTCGCGTCAATTTGTCACGCTGAACTTCGTCAGTAATTGAACGATAGGTCTGACCTGACCACTGATACGATGCTGGAGTGTGAATATGCAAATCCCACTTCCGCCAGTTGGAGCCACGAGGGTCGTGCATGGTTAGGCCTTGTATTGCCAAGACGATCGAAGCGCCCCTAAGAGGTGCTATTTAATTAAACCAGCCCCTTGCAGGCCGCGGTACCATGATCATGAGGAGCCGTAGAGCGAAGGAGGCTGATATGGAGACGCGTTATCAGCCTGCGGAAGCCTTGGACGCCCAGCAGGCCTATCCGTCGGATCTGACCGATGCGGAATGGGAGCTGGTCGCTCCCCTGGTAGCTCAAGGGCCACACCGCCGAGGGCGCCGCCCGACAGTTGATCGGCGCGGGGTGCTGAATGGGATCTTTTATCGCGCCCGCACGGGCTGCCAATGGAACTATCTGCCCCACGAGTATCCGAATTGGCATACCGTGGCAACCTGTTTCCGAACCTGGCGGCTGGATGGCCGCCTCCAGCAGGTGCAAGATGCCTTGCGCGAGCGCGTCCGGCTGATGGTCGGCAAAGCGCCCACCCCAACCATGGCGATCATTGACACCCAGAGCGTCAAAACGACCGAGGTCGGTGGCCCTGAACGGGGCTATGATGGTGGGAAACACGTCAAGGGCCGCAAGCGCCATGTGTTGATCGATACCCTGGGCTTGCTGTTGGTGGTGCTGGTCCACAGTGCCGCGTGGTCCGACAGTCGGGGCGCCAAACCGGTGTTGAGCGAAGCCGCGCGCCGCTTCCCGACCCTGCGCAAGGTGTTGGCCGATGGCACCTATCGGGGCAGCTTGCTGGACTGGGTAAAGCAGCATTGTCCCTTCGAGTTGGAGATCCGCCTGCGCCCGGACGAGCGTCCCGGCTTTGTGCCCATCCCCCAACGCTGGAAAGTCGAGCGCACCCTGGGCTGGCTCAATCGCTATCGGGTCTTGAGCAAGGATTACGAGCAGTCACCCGCCTCCAGTGCGGCCTGGATACTGGTCGCCTCGATCCGGATGATGCTCCAGCGCCTGCGCCGGGCACCGGCTGGACCGTGAGGGATCAATTAAATAGCACCTCTAAGGATACAACAACAAGGGACTTCTAGCAAGTAGACATATTGCAACCATACTCGCAGTTAAAAATAGCAGTACTTCCTTATTTCTTGTCTTATGACAGGCTGGGATTACTGTAACATCATGGCAGATGGAGACCCTCATTGCATGACAGACATTCGTTCTGCTCACCAAAGTTCGACCCAGGCAGCATCACAGGAGAGACGGAAGCCGGGAAAACGGCGTTGGTAGTTGAGTACACGAGAGGCTGGCGGCGAGGGTAGCTGTGGCATGCGACGGCGTTTACGAGCCGCCTGCAGGAGATCCCAGCCGCGCTTGATGATATTCTGCCGACGTGGTTGGGTGCGCGTGGTGCTTGGCTTGCGCTGGCTGACCCGCTCATTGCTCCGACCCAACATCCATAAGGCCCAGCAGGCGCAGCCAAAGCCCATCAGCAGCACCGCCACCCGTTCAGGTTTGAGCACCCGCCCGCGCTCCCACTCGAACAGCGCGCTCTTGAGCAGCTTGTGCGTGCATTCTTGCCACCAGCGGCAGGCATACTCCAGAAAGCGGGTCTGCTCGCCCTCCAGATTGGTCAGGAGATACCAGGTCGTCATCTTGCCATCGGCCGTGCGGGTGCGATACAGGCAGACCGTTGCTCGACGCTTCGAGCCCTTCCAGATGCGAACCTGACGAAACACACGCAGTCGGTCACGACGCTGTCGCAGATGCCGGAGCTCGCTCCAGCCGTCGCGCTCGGTCTCAATCCAGGTGGCCTCGGGCAAGCGGATGATATATCCCCAATTGAGCTCTTCCAGACAGGCCACGAATGGGTCGCCAGCATGACCACGGTCGGCCAGGAGCGTGAGCGTGCGGTCCGTGGGGATAAGCGCATCCAGACGCTTGAGCAGCAGCCGAGCTTCATCGGCCCACTCAGCATCAGTGGCATAGACC
The DNA here is from genome assembly GCA_013336035.1 of Chloroflexales bacterium. Classification (GTDB taxonomy): domain Bacteria; phylum Chloroflexota; class Chloroflexia; order Chloroflexales; family Chloroflexaceae; genus CAIWXH01. The sequence goes on along the minus strand of JAAXUL010000086.1, from coordinate 6,141 downwards.
AGAAAGCCAAGTGGCAAGCTCACCCCATCGCTGGCCCAGCCGACCAGCACCAGATTGAAGTCTTGGCCGTGGTTGGTTTGGTCCATGGTCAGAAAAATGTGCTCATCCGGCAGCGCCGCGAGGAGCTGTTCGAGGAAGGGGTAGTAGACCTGCTCGAGGCTCAAGCGGGTGTCTCGGATGATGCGCTGGACCTGGGTGTAGTTGCTCTCCGGCTCGGCCTGGAAGGGGCTAGCCGCAGCAATGGCGCGAATGAGGAGCGATTGTTGCTCGATGATTCCGGCCACGAGGTGCGTGAAATGGCGTTGGGCGACGGGCTCGAGCTTGGGCAGGTGCTGCTCCAGCCAGGGTTCGAGTGTTTCGAGGGTAGACGCCATATCGTACAATGGGGCCGACTGGTTCATGCATTCCTCCGTAAGATGGGTTTTGAGCAACCACATCGTACTGAGGGCCGTCGAACCAGTCAACTGCATTTTAGGGCAGCAGTACGCCAATCATGGCCGCAGAACAAGTGTGTGTCATGTTATGAGGATGGAGACCCCCTGTGATAGCTGGGTTCCCGCACTACGCCCATACTACTGCAGGAGGTCTCGATTTGCATCCCATGGTAAGACTCATGGACAAGCACTAATACGGGATCTCCTCGACCTCCTCATCGTCTTCAGCCAGGTCATCAACTTCGTGGCCAGCGCCAGCGTTACGACCATTCCGCGCCAGGAGGATGAGCCGCTCGAGGACGATCTCGTGGCCCTGGTGCGTCGCCCCGTCACGGTCGTAGGTGGAGAGCCTCAGGCGCCCCTCGACGTAGACCCGGTCGCCCGTGTGGAGCAACGTCTCGCAGATGCCCGCCAGCGAGCCCCAGGCCGTCAGGTTGTACCAGTCCGTCTCCTTGTGGGTCGCCCCGTCGGAGCTGCGCCAGCGGCGATCATTCGCCAGGCGCAGCGACGCGACTCGCCGCTCACCTACGTCGCGCAGCCTGGGGGCACCACCGAGCCGACCCGTCAGCTGAACCCGATTGAGATCCATTACTTTCCCCTTTCTTTGGTCTGCTCATCCGCCCCCATCATTGCTGCCCCCGCCGCCCCCTTCTGCTGAGCGCGAAGGCGATGCAGCCGCGCAATGGTCCGCGCGACGAGCGGTGATCGCCGCGGCGTAGTCAGCTGTGCTCCGACCGCCAGCTGCTGAGCTTGCTCCTCCGTCACTACACTCTGGTCCTGACCTGAATGCCCACATGCAGGTCCCGGCGTGATTACCTTCACGGTGCTCATCCTCTCGCTCTAGGATCAACCTTGGCTGGCCCACCTAGCTCAATCCGGATCCTCGTCGGTATAGGTCAGCGAGGTCGCAGCCACCTCCTCGACCGGCGCAGCTGCACCACCAACAGCTTCCTCAGCGACTGCCGGCGTAGGCTGGACCTCTCGCGCCACGGGACGCTCGACCTCGATCACATCCAGCTGGCGGTCGCCAGACACACCAGCCCCGCTGGGCACCAGGACTGGCGCTGAGGCCGGCACCTGCTTCGCCACGCGAGGCGACGCGCCACCAGATGACGGAGGAGCAAGCTGTGGTGCCCGGTGCACCAGCACCCGCTGGGCCCGGCCGCCGGCGATGACGTAGCACTCGCCCGGCGGCAGCTCCTTCACGTCGTTCGGGTGAATCTTGAGCTCCTCATCCACCGAGAGGAAGCCGGCACCCGTGGCAAACTCGCGCGCCCCGCGCCCGATCCCCCGCTCCGAGAAGCCCACCCGCCGCTTGAAGGTCAGGCGCTGACCAGCACGGGGCAGCAGCAGGTCCGGGTCACCGCAGCGGTGGAGGATGAGCGTCTCCGCCGCACCCAGGATGCGGTCGAAGCCTTCACCCATGCCGGCGTAGCTCTGGCCGGTGACGACGATGGAGGCACCGTGAAAGCGCACCATCTCGAACAGGCTGGCCGTCCCCGATCCGCTGTAGGCGATCACCGGGTACTCGTCGATGATTAGCAGCACCCGCTCCGCCGATGGCTTGCGGCGTGCCGCGTAGTGGGCGAAGTCCTCGATGATGAAGCGCCCAAACGAGGCGGTCTGGTCCTTCAGGCTCAGGCCGTCCAGCAGGATGTAGCCCGCGTCGACCGTGTCAAAGCTCCAGGCGTCATCACCGCCGTCCAGCCCGCTCCCCAGGGCCTTGAAGAAGGCCCGGTAGCGGTTGTAGGCGGCCGCAGCGTCCCGGGGCCGCAGCCCGTCGATCTCGAGCGCCTCGGGCCGCCCCTCGTAGAGCTGGCGCAGCCGGGCCAGCACCATGCGCTCCAGCAGTTCCCGGCTCGAGCGCGGCGGGCCGATCGGGGCCTCCAGCGCCAGGTTGAGGAGCATCTTGGTCAAATCCTTGTAGTAAGGCTCAGAATAATCCAGAACGGCAAGCAGCCGGTTGAGCAGCGCGACCCCATCCCCCTGCCAGCCGCTCAGCGACTGCTGCGGAAACGTGCCAATCCGTCCCGCCCCGGCGCTACGCATCGTCTCGGTGAAGCGCTCCTGGAGCCCGCGCTCGCCCTTGCAGTCCACAAAGAAGACCTTCCAGCCGTAGGTCTGCCGCGCCCCGTAGGCCAGCCGCAGCACGGTCTCGCTCTTGCCCATGCCGGACGAGCCGATCACCGCCCCGTGGCGGGCCATGCTGTCGGCGGGGTAGGTGAAGAAGTCGCCCCGCGCCCACGGCAGATCGCCCTCGGCCAGCGGGATGCCCAGGACCATCGCCCCGCCCACCTGGGCCGGCGCCTTGGCCAGCCTGGCCCGCCGCTGCGCCTCCAGGGCTGCCGCGGCCCGCTGCTCGCGCGCCGTGCGCTCACGCTCCAGGTCCTCCGCGCCCTGCACGCGGTTGGAGAGGATATTGAGCGCGGCGAGGGGCGCCGCAAGCAGGTTCAGGCGCCACCACGCCCAGAGCGTCGGCCAACAGCGCTGGCAGAGCCCCCAGTAGTCCACCGTTCGCCCCGTCGCCTGCTGGGCCTGGGCGACAGCCATGACCTGGGCGCCGAGGTCGCGGGCCACCAGCCCGAGGTCGTAGAAGCGGCGCCAGAACAGCCCGGCGGCCGCGAGGGCCAGCGCCCCGCCCAGGGCGCACCAGGCCATGCGACGCCGATCTTTGCCCACCAGCCCGGCCACGATGCCCGAGGCGAGCAGCGTGATAGGGCCGAGCAGCAGGAGCAGCATCACAAACGTGATGATCTGCTGCTGCTTCGCATACTCGGTATGCATCGAGAGCGGAGTCCGCTGCGGGGACGCTGGCGTCGTGGTCATGCCGGGCCTCCCACGCGTGGTGACCAGAGCACCGTCTCGGCAAAGGAGACCTGGGCCGAGGCGGGCGTGCGTGACCGCCGCTCCGCCTGGGGCTCCAGCGTCACCCGCTCCATCCGCTGCCAGCGGCGCCGGATGCTCAGCGGGTTGACCCGCTCCTCGAGCACGAAGAGGTAGTTAGCGGCGACCCCGCCGACAATCCCCGCGACCGCGCGGGCCACCACCGCCATGCGCGCTGCCGACGGCACGACGACCAGCACGGTAAATTGCGTCGTGTCGTAGCGCTCACGCAGGCGCGGGTCGCCCTGGTAGGCCTGGTAGGCCAGAGCCTTCTTGCGCCACTGCTCCACCGTGCTGGTGCCCCGGTCCACCTCCAGGAAGTAGCGCGCCCCCTCCAGGGTGAACGTCGCGTCGGGGAGGACCGGCAGGGGGTGGACGATGCGCGGCACGACCACCGTATCGTAGTCACGGCACAGGACGTGGTCGGCGGCCCACCCCTGGAAGCAGATCTCCCGGTACGCCGCCTCGGCCGCCAGCGCGGCGTAGAAGGCCCCGATGCCCAGGCTATGCTCGAGCGAGACGGCCGCGCGCTTGGCCCGCTCGTGATACCAGGAGACCTGCGGCTCATCCCCACGCTGCTCAGCGAGCAGCGCCGCGCCGTCGCGCGTGATGGTGTAGCAGTTGGCGAGACGGTGGTAGACCGTCACGGCCCGATCCACCGTGCGCGTCACGGTGGCCAGGAAGCCGTGCTGAGTCAGCAGCTGGAGCCGCTCGTAGGCCTTGCGGGGCTTGCGCCGTGGCGCGCTGGTCTCGCGCACCGCGCGCTCCATCGCGCGCCACCAGGGCGCCCAGTGCAACCAGACCACGTGCTCGGCGGTGAGGTAGCGCACGAGCGCCAGCGAGCTGAGGATATCCAGATCGCGCGGGGTGATGATAATGCTATGCGCCATGGGCAGCCACCGCTTCCACTGGCTCCGCAGCCAGCCCTACACCTGGCGCCTCGTCCGCCATTCCGGCGAGGCCAAAGAGCTGCCGGGGATCGCACAGCGCGGCCTGGAGCGCGGGGCCAGCCGAAGCCCGGGCCGGCACCGCCGTGATGGTCGGGCTCTGGCGCGCCCGCCGGCTGAGCAGGGTTGCCACCGAGTCCACCAGCCACCCGGCCTCCCGCAGCAGCGGCGTGGGTGGCGGGCCCTCGGTCGAGACCGTCAGACGCGCCCCGACGACCAGGGGGCGGCCCCGCGCCGTGGAGCACGACCAGGTCGTCACGCAGCGAAACGCTGGCCAGGCGTCGAGGAATGTTGTCGTAAGCGGAGCCGCCCGTGCCCCCACAGGCCGCGCAACGACCAGGCGCTGCTCGCCCGGATCGGCCACCAATCGCGGCGCCGGGGCCAGAGTCACCCCGGGGAGCGTGCTCTGCACCAGGTGGGTGAACAGCGCCCGATGACAGACCCCGTCGCAGCCATCAGGGCGACAGCGCGGGCACCCCTCCAGCACGAGGTAGCAGCGCGTCACCCCATCGCGGCGGACCCAGACGTGCGTCAGCGCCTGATAGCGCAGGTGGCGCAGTACGCCCTCACCCCAGCCATCAGGGATGGAGGGCTGCGGTGCGCCATCAACACGCCAGATCCAGCGCCCCTTCGTGGATGGGGTGAGCATACGGGTCTCCTCAGGAGTTCAGGAAGGCTGCCGCCTCGAGCGGGTGGCACTCGACATTGATCTCGTAGGCATCCTTGCGGATGACCCCGAGGCACTGGCCCGGCTCGGCGTTGACGATGAACTGGAGCGAGCGCGGGGTGATCACGCTCATCGCGCGGGCCACGTCCTGGGCCTCGACGTCCTGCATGTGGAAGAAGAAGTGGGCGGCCGCGTTGGCGTGGAGCTGTCGGCCCGTCGGCGTCTCCAGGAAGGGGCGCATGGTCTGGTCGACCAGCACCATGCCCAGGCGATACTTGCGCGCCGTCTTGGCGATCACCCACGAGGCGTTGGCCACCGCCTCGACCTGGCTGGCGTAGCCGAACTCGTCGATCTGCAGGAAGATATCGCGGGTGATCTTGCGGGTGCGCACGTAGCGCCACACCGCCCCAAGGGCCTGGAGGTAGTAGAAGGGCATCAGCAGCTCGGGCACCGTCTTGAAGTCGTAGTAGACGATGGACTCCTCGAACTGCCAGTTGATCGTCGTCTGCCCGTCGAACGCGATGCCGTCCGGCGTCTTCTCGGTCATCGTGGTGCAGCTGCCGTAGATGAGGTAGCGCAGCCGAGTAGCGAAGAGCCGGGCCACTGGGTCGTTCATCTCCTCCAGGACGAACACCAGGTCGGTGAGCGAGGGCGTGCCGGCGACCGGCGTGTCGGGCGTCACCCGGTACTTCTGGTAGAGGCGCTTGACGGCCAGGCTCAGCACCCCGCGCTCGCCGCTCTCCAGCTTCAGCGGGATGAAGCACTTCTTGCCGTCCACGCTCTCGCCCGGCTCGCCAAGCAGCATCACGATCTGCCCGACCGCGTGCAGAATCTGGTTGTTCTCCCAGCCGCCCTCGGTCTCCCAGCCGAAGACCACGTCCAGCACGTTGACCGTGTGCTCCAGCCCCACCTTGAAGCAGGTGCAGTCCTGAATGGCCCGCTCGACCCGGAGGCCGTTGGAGAAGGCGTCAATGCCGATCACCTGCATATTGCCCAGGCTGGCCGCGCGCTCGGCGAGCAAATTTAAAAGGACCGTCTTCCCGTAGCCGCTGGCGCCGGCAATGATCATGTGCGCGGCCTGGTTGTGCTCGAAGAGGTTGATGAAGATCGGGAAGCGCCCGTTGCGATCGATGCCGACGAAGACCCCCTTCGTCTGGTTGGGGCGGTGGAAGCCCACCACCCCGGCCTCGCAGCCGACGACCTTGGAGAG
>JAAXUL010001472.1 GCA_013336035.1 Chloroflexales bacterium | reverse complement strand
AAAGCCCATCATTGACGAAATCGACCGCGTCCTCGCGCAACACTACGGCTTCACCGATGCGGAGCTCGACTTCATCATCAACTACGACATTAAGTATCGTATAGGGCGCGATAGCCAGGAAGAGGAGGAGTAAGACTATGCCCACACAGGTATCGCTTGAAAGTTTTTGCGAGGAATGGTTGACCGACGTTTGCGCTGGTAGTCCGAGTACCACGGAACTCGGCAATCGTTTTTCCAGGAAAGTTTTGACCCAATGGTTGGATATAGGCGAGTTTTCTGATGACATCGTCTATTGTGACGGTAGCGGAGACGGCGGCATTGACATCGCTTACCTTAGTCGCAGTGAGGGTGGAGATGGCGGCGACAGCGGAGCCGTCGAGGGAGATATCTGGTACTTGGTGCAGAGCAAGTACGGCAGCGCGTTCCAGGGAGTCAACACGCTGCTGATCGAAGGTCGGTACATGGCGGGCACCGCCCAGAACGCCTACAGCTTCAACGTCTCGCCTTCGCCCATTGCAGGTGCCAGGAGTCAAGACCATGGACCAGCAGATGCAGGATCTGCGCGCCCGGCTGACCGAGATCAACGACCTGAGCTCGGCGGCGGCGGTGCTGTCGTGGGACCAGAACACCTATATGCCCCCCGGCGGGGCCGCGGCCCGCGGGCGCCAGGTCGCCACCCTGCGCCGCCTCGGCCACGAGAAGGCCACCGACGAGGCTCTCGGCGAGCTGCTCGACGAGCTGCGCCCCTACGAGCAGGGCCTGCCCTACGACCACGACGACGCGGCCCTCATCCGCGTCGCCCGCCGCGGCTTCGAGCGCAGCACGCGCATCCCCGCCAGCCTGGTGGCCGAGGTCGCGGCCCACGGCGCGGCCAGCTACAGCGCGTGGGCCCAGGCCCGCCCGGCTAATGATGTCCAGGCTATGCTCCCCTTCCTCGAGCGGACGCTCGAGCTGAGCCAGCGCGTGGCCGGGTGCTTCCCCGGCTACGCGCACATCGCCGACCCGCTGATCGACTTCGCCGACTACGGTATGCGAGCCGAGTCAGTGCGCCAGCTCTTCGCCGAGCTGCGCGGCCAGCTCGTGCCGCTCGCCGAGGCCATCACCGCCCGGCCGCCCATCGACGACGCGTGCCTGCGCCGGCACTACCCCGAGGCCGCGCAGCGGGCCTTCGGCGAGCTGGTGGCCGGCCAGTTCGGCTACGACTTCACCCGCGGCCGCCAGGACAAGACCGCCCACCCCTTCGCGATCAGGCTCGCGAGCGGCGATGTGCGCATCACTACTCGCTTCGACGAGCACAACCTGGCCGAGGGCCTCTTCAGCACCCTCCACGAGTCGGGCCACGCTATGTATGAGCAGGGCATCAACCCGGCCTACGACGGCAACATCCTGGCCCGCGGCACCTCCTCGGGCGTCCACGAGAGCCAGTCGCGCCTGTGGGAGAACCTGGTCGGTCGCTCGCGTCCCTTCTGGGAGCACTACTACCCCCAGCTCCAGCAGGTCTTCCCAGAGCAGCTCGGCGATGTCTCGCTCGAGCACTTCTACCGGGCGATCAACAAGGTCGAGCGCTCGATCATCCGCACCGACGCCGACGAGGTGACCTACAACCTGCACGTTATGATCCGCTTCGACCTCGAGCTGGCCATGCTCGAGGGTAGCCTGGCGGTGAGGGATCTGCCAGAGGCCTGGAACGAGCGCTACCGGGCCGATCTGGGCCTCACGCCGCCCAGCTACAGCGACGGCGTGCTCCAGGACGTCCACTGGTTCTACTCGTACATCGGCGGGTCGTTCCAGGGCTACACGATCGGCAACATCCTGAGCGCCCAGTTCCTGGACGCGGCGCGCGCTGCCCGCCCGGGCCTCGCGGGCGAGATCGGGCGCGGCGAGTTCGGCACGCTCCACGCCTGGCTGCGCGACAACATCTACACCCACGGCAGCAAGTACACCACCGCCGAGCTGGTCGAGCGCGTCACC
>JAAXUL010000651.1 GCA_013336035.1 Chloroflexales bacterium | reverse complement strand
TCAGGGCCGGCACCATGAAGTAGGCGCTGGCCATGTCGGGGTTGTACCAGACGCGCGTGCGCACCTCGACCGGCGCCGTAAAGGCGGCGCCCCCGCCGCGGCGCGCCAGGTTCTGCTGCTGGATCGCGGTCGCCTCGACCTGGCCGATCAGGCGCGCGGAGGAGAGGGCCGTGGCCGCGACGGACGGGTCCGAGCCGTCGAGCACGAAGGCGGCCTGGGCGCTGCGCCCGCCAAGCAGGTCGGCGGCGTACGCGGGCGGGATGATCAGCCCGGCCCGCACGACGCCGGCGTCGACGAGGCGCGCCAGGTCCTCCTCGCTCGTCGCGACGCGGGCGACCGAGAACTGGCCCGAGGCGACGAAGGCCTCGACCAGGTGGCGGCTCTGGGGCGTGCGGCTCTGGTCGTAGACGGCCAGGGGGACGTTGCGCACGTCGGAGGTGGCGGCGTAGCCCAGCAGGATCAGCTGCATCAGGGGCATCACGAACATCACCGCCAGGGTACGCGGGTCGCGGATAATGTGGATGAACTCTTTACGAATGATCGGCAGCAGGTGCGATGCCATCGTGTGCTCGCTTGCCCGAGGTGGACCATTATTGATTGATTAGTCAATCAGAATGATAGCAGGCGATGCATTCCTGTGAAGGGATGCCTTCTCAACTTTCGCATGTTAGCAGATAGCGATCTCGTAACGAGGGGCGCGAGTCAGCGGCATGGGTGGCAACACGATGCGGGCTCGCCCTGCTGATTTACGCGGGGCTGCGCTCGCAGGAGGCCGCCGATGTGCAGTTGCGCGACCTGGACCTGGGCGGCGGTACCGTCACCATTAGGGCCGGCAAGGCGGGAAAGCTCGGCCGTGTGCCGCTTCACGCCGAGGCCGTGCGCCTGCTTCGTCGGTACCTCGCCGAGGCCCGCTGCCCCCAGGGGCTCCCAGTACCCGGGAGCGAGGCCGAGCGCGAGCGGCTGCTGGGCGTAGTCGATGCCACCCAGGCCGGCCGCCCCTTCCTGGTCGGCATCAGCACCCGCACCATCCGTCACCGCTGCGCCGTGATGACGCTACGCGTCGGCGCGAAGCGCCATCGCCGCCCGTGCCGCCGCTCGCCTCCGGGCCGCGGCCCAGAAGGAGTCTCGACCAGGCCAGCAAGCTGCAGGCCTGTGCTTTCGAACTGGAGCACGCCTCGCCCCACGCGCTGCGCCACAGCCTGGCCTACCGCCTCATCGAAGATGGCGCCAGCCTGGCCGCGGTGCAGCGGATCCTGCGCCACAGCCGCGGCGAGCAGACCCTGCGCTACACCACGCCCAACGACCATGACCTGAAGGACGGCATCGACCGCTCGGGAGGGGTATGACCATGGTTGAACCGGCGACCCCGATCGCCCTGGTGACGGGCGCGAACCGGGATCGGGCGCGAGGTCGCGCGCCAGCTGGCCGAGCGCGGCATGACGGTGATCCTGGGCGCCCGCGACGTGGCGAAGGGCGCGGAGGCTGCCGCCCTGGGCGAGCTCTCCGGCGGCACGCCGGCCTACAGCTGATAGCGCCTGGGGGTCGAGCGGCACGAGCACCTGGGTCGCGAGCTCCGCGACCGCGGCGCTCCTCGACAGATGGAGGCGCAGGTTGGTTGAGCGGTGCGCGTGGCTACCCCTCGTCGCGGAGGCGGTAGCCCACCCCTGGCTCGGTGAGGAGGTAGCGCGGGCGGGTCGGGTCAACCTCCAGCTTGTGGCGCAGGTGCTGCATGTAGACCCGCAGGTAGTGGGGCGCGTCGGTGTACTCCGGCCCCCACACCTCCTGGAGCAGCTGGCGCTGGGTCACCACCCGGCCAGCGTTCTTCACCAGCATGGCGAGGAGCCGGTACTCGATCGGCGTCAGGTGAACCTCCTCATCGCCGCGAAACACCTGTCGCCGCGCCAGGTCGACGCGCAGATCACCGACCGTGATGACCGGCTGCTCGCCGGCCGCCGCGCCCGCCGTGCGCCGCATCACGACGCGCATGCGGGACATCAGCTCGCCGACGCCAAAGGGCTTGGTCAGATAGTCGTCGGCGCCGGCGTCGAGCAGGGCGATCTTCTCCTGCTCCTGGCCGCGGGCGGTCAGGACGACGACCGGAACGCTCGACCAGCTGCGGATCTGTCGGAGCACCTCCAGGCCGTCCATGTCGGGCAGCCCCAGGTCGAGGATCACGCAGTCGGGCTGGAGCTGGGCCGCCTGGGTGATCCCATCATGGCCGGTGCTCGCCTCCAGCAGCGCGTAGCCGTGGTCGGCCAGCGACGTTCGCAGGAAGCGCCGGATCTGCTGCTCGTCTTCGATCACCAGCACATGGAGCGGTAGGTGGCTCATCCCTCTCTCCTCGCGGATCGCGGACTACGGGAGCTGATCCAGGGTCAGGTTCAGCAGTAGCACATGCACCCGCGGCTCGCCCAGGACTCCGAGGTCGCGCCCTTCTGTATGCTGCGCGACCAGCTGCCGCGCCTGCTCCTCCCGTGCCTGGACCGCCTCGGCCAGGGCCGGGTTGAGCGGCCCGAGGCTCGAGTCCGACGAGCTGGCCAGGGCATTGACGTCAAAGGCATTATACGGGTGGGCGCCCGTTGCCGACAGGCGACCCCAGAAGTAGCGCGGTTCGTCGAAAGGCTGGCCGATCAGGGTCGCCGGCCCGCAGGTCACCCGACGACACCGGGCTGTGGGGCGCGCCAGAGCGTGGCTCGCGCAACTTCTTCGCCTGCACGTCGCGACGGGCCTTGCGGAGCGTGTTGGCCTGGGCCTTGCGATCTTCTTGACGGCCAGGGAGCCAGCGATGGCCAGCACCGGCACGAAGACGAGCGCCATCGCCGCCAGCACGGCCCAGCCCTGGCGGATGTCGCCGACCATCTTCCCGAAGGTGTAGCCGAGGGCCGCCGGGATGAGCAGGCGCTGTATAAACCGGGGCCGGCGGCGTAGAAATCGTGTAGAGATGCCGGCAACGAGCGGTGCACAACGTACAATGCCTGTAGCCGCACACTCGGAGCGGTGGTGCTGTTCTCAGGGCTCGCCCTGAGCCGGAAGGGTGACACGGATGAGCAGTGACTCTGCGCGGCCCGACCCGGACGCCCTGCTCGCCAGGATGCATGCCGAAGCGGCCGCCAGGAGCCGCGGGCGCCTCACCGTCTTCTTCGGCGCCGCGCCCGGCGTCGGCAAAACCTACGCGATGCTCGAGGCGGCCCGCGCCCGCGCCGCAGAGGGCGTCGATGTGGTGGCCGGCGTAGTCGAGACCCACGGGCGGCACGAGACCCAGGCCCTGCTTGACGGCCTCGAGGCCCTGCCGCTCCAGGAAGTGATCTACCACGGCATCACCCTGCGCGAGCTCGAGCTCGACGCCGCTCTGGCCCGCCGCCCCCAGCTCATCCTGGTGGACGAGCTCGCCCACACCAACGCGCCCGGCGTGCGCCATCCCAAACGCTGGCAGGATGTCCAGGAACTGCTGGCCACCGGGGTCGACGTCTACACCACGGTCAATGTCCAGCACCTGGAGAGCCTTACCGACGTGGTCGCTCAGATCACCGGGGCTGTGGTGCGCGAGACCGTGCCCGACAGCCTGATCGAGCAGGCCGACGAGGTGAAGCTGATCGACCTGCCCGCCGACGACCTGCTCCAGCGCCTCCGCGAGGGCAAGGTCTACCTTCCCCAGACCGCCGAGCGGGCCGTCGCCAGCTTCTTCCGCAAGGGCAACCTGATAGCCCTGCGCGAGCTGGCCCTGCGCCGCACCGCCGACCGGGTCGACGCCCAGATGGAACTGTACCGGCGCGACCACGCCATCAGCACACCCTGGCCTACCGCACTGCGCCTGCTGGTGGGCATCAGCTCGGGGCCGTCCGCGGCGCATCTGGTGCGAGCCGCCCGGCGTATGGCGGCCGGCCTGCGCGCTGAGTGGATTGTTGCCTACGTCGAGACGCCAGCCGAGCTGCGCATCCGCGAGGCCGAGCGCGAGCGCGCTGTGCAGACCCTGCGCCTCGCCGAGCGGCTGGGCGCCGAGACGGTGACCCTGAGCGCCAGCAATGCCGCCGACGAGCTGCTGGCCTACGCCCGCACGCGCAACATCTCAAAGATCGTCATCGGCAAACCCGAGCGGCCCCGCTGGCAAGCCATGCTCCTCGGCTCGGTCGCCGACGACCTGCTGCGCAAGAGCGGGGTCACCGACATCTACGTACTCTCCGACGAGGCCGGCGACGCCGAGCCACCCCTCCGCGCGCCGCTGCGGCCTAGCAGCCCGTGGCAGACCTACGCGGCCGCCCCGGCGAGCGTCGCCCTCTGCAGCGCCATCGCGCTCGGCCTGGACCAGCTGGCCCTCGGCGAGGCCAATGTGATTATGCTCTACCTGCTCGGGGTGCTGGGCGTGGCCCTCGCCGGTGGGCGCGGCCCTGCGGCTCTGGCGGCGGTGCTGAGCGTGCTCAGCTTCAACTTCTTCTTCGTCCACCCGCGGCTGACGTTCGCCTTCGCCGACGCGCGCTACCTGATCACCTTCAGCGTCATGCTCGTCGTCGCTCTGGTGGTCAGCAATCTAACCATCCGCTTCCGCCAGCAGGCCGAGGCCGCCCGCCAGCGCGAGCGGCGCACCGCAGCGCTCTACGCCCTGAGCCGCGAGTTCGCCAGCACGCGCGGCCTAAACCACCTGCTCCAGGCAGCCGTCCGCCACATCCACGCCGTCTTCGACAGCCAGATCGTCATCATGCTGCCGCAGGCCGACGGGCAGCTGCAGGCGTGGACAGGTGCCGATGATGGCCCTGGCTCGCCGGACCCGCGCCGGCTCGACACCCTCAGCGCCGCTGAGCAGGGGGCGGCCCGGTGGGTCTTCGACCATCGCGAGCGGGCCGGGCTGGGCACTAACACCCTGCCGAGCGCCGCCGGGCTGTACCTGCCTCTCGTCGGCTCACAGGCGATCGTGGGTGTCCTGGGCGTCCACCCCGCCGAGCCCGGGCGCCTCCTGAGCCCCGAGCAGGTCCATCTCCTGGAGACCTTCGCGAGCCAGACCGCCCTCGCCGTCGAGCGCGCCGCCCTCGCCCGCGAGGCCGCGCGGGCAACCGTCGCCGCCGAGACCGAGCGCCTCCGCGCCGCGCTGCTCTCCTCGGTCTCACACGACCTGCGCACGCCCCTGGCGATCATCACCG
>JAAXUL010000650.1 GCA_013336035.1 Chloroflexales bacterium | reverse complement strand
CGCCCAGCAGGGCGAAGGTGCGCACCGACTCCTGGCAGCAGCTCTGGGTGGCGAACAGCTCGAGGTAGCCGGCCATCGTCAGCGCGCCGAGGGTGGCCTGGCCAGGTGCCGCCCACAGGGCCTTGTAGAAGCCCCGCTGCAGGGCATCGTGGCCGTAGAGCACCCCCAGCCCTGTCGAGCCCCAGGCCGCGATCGCCCCGCCGTCGGCCCGCGCCACCAGCCGCTCGTCGATCGAGGTGCCGCTGAAGGCCGGGATCTGGAACGAGCTCGTCATGCAGCTCATGCTCAGCACCACTGGCAGATTACCGCCATTGGTCAGCGTATCCACACCGAAGACCCCGAGCAGATATTGTCGATCTGCCGGCTCGTCGGGGCGCAGCGGCGGGCTCGTATAGCCCCACTGGAACGGGTGCCCGTGCCCTATATAGTGGACGATTGCCGCGCCCCCATTGAAGCTGCCCATCGAGCGATCCAGGGCGCGGAGCGGGTCGGGCTCGCGCCATAGGTCGCCCGGGGGGGCGGAGGGGTCGTAGATCAGCCGCTTCACCCTGACGCCCGGCGGCTGCAAGGCCGCGCTGTCGGCCAGGGCTGCTGGGAAGTTGCCCCCAAGGTCCGCGTTGTCGGACACGTAGGCCACGACGCTGCGCCAGGCCCCCGCGCTACGGTTGCCCTCGTAGGCCAGGATCTTCGCCACCAGCGCCGCGGCCTCCGCGGGGCTCTTGGCCGGGATACGTCCGAAGGCCAGGTCTGGCAGCGGATCATCGAGGGGGCTCGACCCATGCAGCTGCGCGTAGCAGGCCTCGCAGGCCGTCTCGCCCAGCCACGGGTCCACCATCGCCAGATAGGGCGGCACCCAGTTGATGTTGTTGCGCCCCAGATAATTGCGTGGGTCCGAGGTCCCATCGCCCACCAGAGTCACCACCGTGGGCGCCACGGCCCAGCGCTCGGCCGCGTAGCGCAGGAAGGCCCTGATCGCCTCGGGGCTTACCTCGCCGTACCCCCACGCATCGTAGATCGCCTCGGTGGGCACTGCCGCCGCGCTGAGGCCCTGCGCCCGCCTGTGCGCAAGCAGGGGCCCCAAGGCCTCGATAAAGGCGCCGGGGGCGATATAGACCACCTCGGCGTCGAGGGGGCTGGCCATATCCACCGGCGTGTGGGCGGTCACCTCAGGGCTGTAGAGCGTGCCCTCGCCCGTCACCAGATAGGGGCGGGGCTCACCTGCCGCCGTCTGAAAGGTGTCGCCGCTGAAGAGCAGCCTGGTCGGCGGCGCGGGGCCGCCCAGATCATAGACCGCGGCGCCCGCGGGCTTCCCTAGCAGGGTATAGACGGTCTCGGCGCGGCCCACGAAGCTCGCGCCGCGCTCCCCCAGCGCCAGGCTCACCGGCATCTCCCAGGTCACCCCGTCCAGAGAGACGCGACCGGGGCTCAGGTTGTAGATCAACAACACCGGCTGGCGCGGGTCGAAGGCGGGCATGGTGGCCGTGCGCTCCCAGGCCCCTTTGCCGGACCAGCTCACCACGAGCTCGGGCTGGGCGGGGTCGGCGCAGGGGGTGTAGCCCGCCGTCTCGGGCGGCGGGCCGGCGCGCACACAGAGCAGGAAGCTCCCCTCTTCGGCTGTCTCGCCCCGCAGTGTGAGCGCCGGGGGAGCTAGGCTCTGAAGGCGCGGCGCGAGGGTCGCGGTGACGACATCGGGCGCCTCGGGGGGGCTGTAGGCCCCCAGATCCGCGCTGAAGAAATGGTCGGCGTCGGGCCCCGGCAGGCGCGAGTCGTAGACCGTGTTTGCGCGCCACACGCCCCGCTCGACGGCCGTGGTCGCCCCGGCGGCGCTCTGTGGCGTAGCATCGGCCGTGGCCATACGCAGGCCCGGCCCACTCCCCGCCGTCAGCCAGTAGACGGCGTCGCTGTTCCAGCGGTCGCCCGGCTCGGCGAAGAAGCGCAGCTCGACCAGAGCCCCGCCGGATCGCACCTCCTCGAGGGCCACCTCCTGGCCTCTGTGGTACAGGCGCAGGCCCGCGGGATCGCTCTGGCCCAGGTTGAGCCCGGCGGCGGCAAGGGCCCCAACCCCCAGAGACTGCATGCCGGGCGCGGCCACGCGCACCCTCCAGGCCTGGCCCGCGGTGATTGGGTCGGGCGAGGGCGCCCCGGTCGTAAACGGGCGCGTGTCGAAGGCCGCCAGGTCGCCCGGGTTCGCCACCGGCCCGAGGCCCTCAACCTCGGCGCGCAGCGTCCCCCGGCCCACATCGATCACGCGAACCCGCGCGCCGCGCAGCATGCCCTCGCGAACGGCGGCGCCGGGGCCTAGCTGAGCGAGAGCCGGGCCCACGGCACCAAGAGCAGCTACCAGCGCCAGCAGCCAGAACGAGAGCAGGTGTTTCATGAAGAAATAGCAACCGTTCCCGCGCTCGTGCTAGAGCGACTGAGAAATACGCCACCGACACGCTACGCCGCGCGTCGGCGTATGAGCACGCTCAGCGCGATCAGCGCCAGCCCGAGCGATGTGGCAAACAGCGGCAACAGTCCCGGCCCCTCATCACCAGTGATCGGCAGAACCGCCGGCGGCGCGGGGTCGAGCGGCACCGAGGCCTGGTTGTTGTTCGGGTCTCCGTCGGGCGAGCTGCTCGACACCGTCGCCAGGTTGCGGTTATTCGGCGGCACGGGCGCCGCGGTCAGCCTGGCCCGGACCGTGACCGTGACGGTCTCGCCGGGGGCCAGCTCGCCGATCGTCACCCGCACGGTCTGTCCGCTCACACTCACCTCGCCCCTGCTGGCGCTGGCGCTCACAATAGTCATGATCGAGGGCAGCGTATCTTCGACGACAACATCGGTGGCCGTGCTGCCGCCGATGTTGGTCACGCGGATCGTATACTCGACGTTGTCGCCGACATTGGCTGTGCTCGGGCTCACCGACTTGGTGATCGACGGGTCGGCTAGCACCAAGGGCTCAGGGCTTGCCGTGGGCGTGGGCGGCTCGGGGGTTGCTGTCGCCGACGCCGTCGGCGTGGCAGTCCTGCTAGGGCGGTCACGCGGGGGCTCATCGGTCGGCACCACGATGGTCGGGACGGTCGTATCCGTCGGGCCTGGCGTCAGCTCACCGATCTCTGTAGCTGTGGGGGGAGGCTGGCTTGTGTTCGTCGGCGTCGGCGGCTCGACGATGGGCGTCTCGGTCACCAGAAGCGGCGGGGCAGCACCCACCACGACGGCGCCTAAGGGCGACATCCCCCACACAATCAGTGTCAGACCGGCGACAAACAGTAGCGCGCGCATCACTGTAGCCTTCATAGTGGCTCCTGAGTCGTCAGTGTTCCCGGGCATCGTACTACATCGGACGTACATCGTATCACATATTATGCCCCAGGTAATCTGTTCGTTGGGCTAGTTGTCGCTTGACGAAGCGCCCGCCCCCGGATTAAGATCAGGCCCGCCGCCGCGCAGAAGGAGGATCGCTGGTGAATCTGGTCCAGACGCGCCACGGGGCGCTGCACTACCTTGAGGTCGGCTCAGGCGCGCCCCTCGTCCTACTCCATGGCAACACCTATAGCGCGACCACCCAGGAGCGTCTCGCCGCCCGCTTCGCCGACGAGCAGCGCGTGATCAGCGTCGACCTGCTCGGCCACGGTCGCTCGGCCCGCCCCGAGGGGCTCTTCACCACCCGCTACTTCGCCATGCAGGGCGAGGCCGTGGCCGATCTCATCGGCGCGCTCTTCGAGGGGCCTGTGCCCCTCTTCGGCATGAGCGCCGGGGGCATCACGGCCCTCAACGCTGTCTGCCACAGGCCCGACCGCGTCGCCGCCCTGATCCTCGATGGGGTCTTCCGCCAGGTGACCACGGCCACAGTGGACGCCCACCACCACAGCACCGCCAATATGTCGCCCTCGTGGCACCGCTATATGGCCCGCGTCCACGGCGAGGACTGGTGGCCGCTCCTCAATGACCGCGTCGAGCGGGCCATCGAGCTGATGGCCTCGGCCCGCACTGTCGTCGCCCCCTGCCTCGACGCGATCCAGGTCCCCACGATCGTCTTCCAGGGCGGCAGCGACCCCTTCGTGCCCGACGCCCAGGCCCGCGTGGTCGTCGCCGGCATCAAGGGCGCCCGCCTCGTCTACGAGGCCGAGGCCGGCCACCTGATCGCCTGGCGCAACCCCGCCGCCTTCCGCGAGCGCGTCCGCCGCTTTCTGCACGAGCACGGGCTCGTGTAGACGGCCAGCCCCGCTTACTCAGCATCGTATCTGGAGGTGCGCGCTATGCGCATTGCGTACTTCGACTGCTTCCACGGCGCCGCGGGCGATATGCTCCTCGCCGCCCTGCTCGACGCCGGGCTCGACCTGGCGGACCTTGAGCAGGCCCTGGCGGGCCTTGGACTCGCCGGCTACAGCCTGCGGGTCGAGCGGGCCGCCAGCCACAGCGTCACCGGCTCGCGGCTCCACATTGCCGTGAGCGAAGGGCAGCCGCAGCGCGACTGGGCGCAGATCCGCGCCCTGATCGCTGCCGCGCCGCTCCCTGGCCCGTCCCGCGCCTGGGCCCTTGGTGCATTCGGGCGTCTCGCCCGCGCCGAGGCCGCGGTCCACGGCGTGCCCATCGACCACGTCCACTTCCACGAGGTCGGCGCCATCGACAGCATCCTCGACACCATAGGCATCTGTGCCGGCCTGGCCCTGCTCGGCGTCGAGCGCGTCTACGCCTCGGCGCTGCCGCTGGGGCGCGGCTGGGTGCGCACCCAGCACGGGCCGCTGCCCGTCCCCGCGCCCGCAACTCTGGCCCTCCTGGCCGAGGCGGGCGCGCCCACCCTGCCCGCCCCGCCCGGCCGCGACGGCGAGCTCGTCACCCCCACGGCCGCCGCCCTCCTCGCCGAGCTCGCCACCTTTCATCAGCCGCCCATGACCATCGCCCGCATCGGCTACGGCCTCGGCCACAAAGAGTTCCCCCGCCTCAACGCCCTGCGCGTCTGGCTCGGGGAGACCCCTGTCGAGGGAGGCTCGGAGGGGCTCGGCCCCTCCGAGCTGGAAGTTACCCATTCCCAGCGCGAAGCGCTGGTCGAGCTGCGCTGCAACCTCGACGACGCCACCGGCGAGCTGGTCGCCTACGCCGTCGAGCGGCTGCTCGCCGCCGGCGCCCTCGACGCCTGGGCCGCCCCGCT
>JAAXUL010000649.1 GCA_013336035.1 Chloroflexales bacterium | reverse complement strand
CGGTCCTGGCCCGCTTCGGCTACCCGCGCACCGAAGAGTTCGCCGAGGTCCGCAGCGAGGATGGGCAGACCTACACCGTCCAGTACTTCGAGCGGGCACGCTTCGAGTATCACCCCGAGCTTGCCGGCACCCCGTACGAGGTGCTGCTCGGCCTGCTGGGCCACTGGGTGACGGCTGACCGCAAGGGTGAGGCGCCCTTCCTGCCCGCCGCGCCGAACGGACAGCCCGGCAGCGTCTACTTCCCCGAGACCGGCCACACCATGGCGCCTGAGTTTGTGGGCTACTGGCAGAGCAACGGCGGCCTGCCGATCTACGGCTACCCGATCAGCGAGGCCTTCTACGAGCTCAACGCCGCCGATGGGCGCAGCTACCTGGTGCAGTACTTCGAGCGCAACCGCTTCGAGAACCACCCCGAGCTCGCCGGCACCCCGTACGAGGTGCTGCTCGGCCTCCTCGGCAGCGAGTACCTCGCGGCTCAGGGCTGGCGCCCATAGGGCGAACCCAGGTCTATCGTACGACCTATGACCGCAATACGGCACGAGCAGTGGTACTTCAACGCCTGTAACGATCAGGCCGCGGCGATAAAGCGGGACAACCCCACGATCAAGGTCTTCGGCCCGGCGGGTGTACGCGCCGGCCGTGGTGCGGTAGGGCGCCCCGCGCCGGGTATGGTATAGTACCCTTATATGGACGATATCTTGCTCGAGAGACACGAGCTTGGCGAGCGGCTGAAGGCCTGGCTGGCGGGGGCGCCCGCCGAGGCCTTCGCCATCTCGCTCGAGCAGCTGAGCGATGGGCGTGTCCTGCTGCGCCCCCTGCCCGAGGCCAGCCCCGAGCTGCTCGCGCGCCTGAGGGTGACCATGGCGAAGTACCGCGAGGCCCTGATGAACCTGACCTGACGCGCTAGAGGCAGTGGCCCGGGGGCGCACGCGCGCGCCGGCCATCGCACTGAGATCGATGCGCTACCTACACGCGGCCGAGCTACTGATCATCCACCAGGCCCTGATCGAGGCCTTCGGCGGAATGGCGGGGATCACCGAGGCTGGGTTCGCCCGCCTCGAGGCCGCGGCGGCCACGCCGCTCCAGAGCGCCTTCGGCGCCGAGCTCTACCCAGGCCTGGCCGACAAAGCGGGCGCCCTGGCCTACGCGATCATCCGCGGCCACCCCTTCTCGGACGGCAATAAGCGGGTCGCCGTGGCAGCCCTGGACCTGCTGATCAGCCAGAACGGCGGCCGGCTCTGCGCGAGCAACGACGAGGTCTACGCCCTCGCGATGGCCGCCGCCGACAGCATGAGCCGCGAGGCGCTGATCGCCTGGGTGCGGTCGCACCTCGCGCTGGGGGCAGGCCATGGCGACGGCTGAGCATCTGACCCTGGGCGACATCGTCGATATCCGCGACCGCTACGCGGCCGACGACCCCTGGCGCTTCGAGATCGTCAACGCCCCTGGCCTGCTCTCGGCCCTGAGCACCCCGTTCCAGGCAGCCTTCGGCCACGAGGCCTTCCCCGAGCTGTTCGACAAGGCCGCGGCGCTGGTCTTCCTGCTGATCGCGAACCACCCCTTCCGCGACGGCAACAAGCGTATCGCCGGCGAGGCCCTGCGCCTGTTCCTCGCCCGCAACGGCCTGGCGCTCCAGGCGGGCGAGGCCGACATGCGCACCCTCACCCGCCTCGTCACCACCACCCACGACCCGCGCGACCCGCGCCTGATCGCCTGGCTCGCCCGGCGCACTCGGGCCGCGCCCCCAGCCGCCCCGGCAACCCTCTGAGGCCAGGCCCCGCCGAATCACAGCCCAGACTATACAATTAGTCGATCCTTCAATATAATGCGGGGGCCATCAGGTTGCGTAGAGCATTGCCCACACTGTCGGAAGGTGACCTCCTCGTTAAGGGCTACGGCTCACGTAGCCTTTGTTCAAGCCCTTCCCAGCAAAAGCGAGGCGTGCGATGTATCAGGCGATCCCGCTGACTGAGACGCTCCAGGCTGCAACCTACGACCAGAATATACGGATCGGGGCGCTGCCCTTCTTCAATGCAGTCGCGACACGGCAGCTCAACCCGGACAGCTACGTTGCCCTGCTCAGCGGACTGGCGACGATCTACGAGTCTTTTCATCAGGCGCTGGAGCAGGCGAACTACCCGATCCTCGGCGCAGTCTGGGACGACGAGCTCCAGAAGCAGGCGCTGCTGCGGCAAGATCTGGCCGTCTTCGCCGCGGGCCCGCATCGCGAGATCCCGGCGTCCAGTATGCGCGCCCATGTGCTGGCCGAGCAGTTCCGCCTGCGCATGTCCCGCGACCCGCTCTCGCTGCTTGGCGGCGCCTACGTGCTCGCGACCTGGAATATGGGCGGGGCCACGCTCTGCGCGCAGATCACGCAGGCCCTGGGGCTCAGCGGCACGACCGGCATCGCGTTCCTGGCAAGCTTCGACGCCTGGGGCCAGGCCCACTGGCCCCAGTTTGCCGCGCGCCTCGACGCGGCGCCCCTCGGCAGCGCGGCCGCGCGGCGCGTGGTGCAGGCCGCCCAGGAGACGCTCGACGGGATCGAGGAGCTGATCGACCAGCTGCACCCGCTGAACGAGAGCCAGACCAGCGAGCTGGTCACCTTGCTCAACCCGCTGGCCGGCAACCACATGATCGCCAGCGACATCCGCGAGATCCAGGCCGCGCTGCGCGCCGGCGAGCGCACATGGCGGCTGCTGCCCTACTACGAGCTGCGCTATGGCCAGAAAGGCCGCAAGTACACCTGGAGCGACAGCAACTGGCTGGTGGCCCTTGCCGGCGAGAGCCAGGCCCGAGTCAATGAGCAGATCCAGTGGCTCTCGCGCTACCTCGCGACCCGCGGGATGCCACAGTGGATGATGGAGTGCCACCTCCAGCAGCTCCACGAGGATCTCGTGCTCGCGGTGCCCGAGAAGCGTGACGTCTACGCCACTCTCGCCGAGGCCGCGCGCATGCTCGCGGAGGAGCGCCGCACTCAGATCAGCGACGCGACCCTGGAGGCCCTTGACGAAGCATTCTATGCCCGCGTCGGCCCGCAGTGGAACCTCTGGCTACCCCACTGCGGCAGCCTGCTGGCCTCGGCGGTGGCCGATGATCGCCTGGGGATCGCCGGCGCCCTGGAGAGTCTCCAGAGCTGGATGACCGACACGACGCGCTTCCCGGCCCTCTGGATCGATACGGTGCATACCACCATCAGCCATGCCCGCCAGCAGGCGCGCTAGATAGTGCTTCTAGCGAGCGGGCCCGTCACCGCGACGTTGGCGCGGTCGGCTCGGCGCGTGCCCCTTCGGCCGCGGCGCGGCGCGGCGCGGCAGCTCGCCGCTACGGAGGGGCCGGTGATCCGCCCGCTGCTTTGGCGCGGGCGCCGTCTGCGGCCGAGCGTGTGAGGGGGCGCGCTGCGGGTCGGGCGTCCGCGCGCGCGCTGGCTCGTCCCCAGGGTCGTCCGGGCCATCCCGATGGGTGGCCGGCGTCGCGGCCCGGGGGGAGGGCGGGTCCGCGGCCACGACCTGGGTGTTGCACACCACTATTATCTGGATCTGGCTGATCCAGGCGGCGCCGATGATCGCAGGGTCGGAGCTGACCAGCGATAGATCAAGCCGGGAGCCCTCGGCCAGCTGGCGCAGCCGATTGGCCTGGGCGACTGTTCGCAGCCCGATCGCCCCATCGGGCACGAGGATCTGCACGCTCTGGGCCCCCGAGCCGCGCACCTTTTCGAGCACCGCGTCTATGCTGTCGTCGGGCTGTACCAGGATCAGGGCGGTCTCGTTGGCGGCCATGCTGCCCTCGCGTCACTCGCTAGAGAACCACACACTTTGGCTTCTGAATATCTATGATTGTAGCCCCTCGATATGACCACGGTCTATCAAGCGTGGGTGAGGGGCGCGCGAGGACGCCGACAAACATATCTCTAAGCCTGGTAATAGTAAGGACATATCATGCAAAAGCAATGCCCGGGCCCCGTGTTCCTGTATCGGCCAGGAGCCAGAGGACTTGCTATTTGCTAACCCGTCAGTGGGAGAACGCCATCATGATCCAGCCTGCGACAGCATCAGCACTTGTACCTAGAGGTGCCGGGCCATCCCTATACAAGCTGCTCAGCCACATCCCCGAGGCCCGCCGCTGGCGCCACCCGGCCGACGTCCTGATGGTGCTTGGCCGACAGCTTGAGCATCTGGCTCAGGAGCAGGGCCAGGCTGTCACCCTCGCGCTGGGCACGCTGCGCTTCTCGCTGTTTCGCCTGCACCAGGCCCGAATTGCCCAGCTTGCCCCGCATTGCCACAGCGTCACCATCTACGGCGAGGCCGATGCCGAGCCGCCCGTGATACCGAATGTGCAGTTCGTCCCCCTCGCAAAAGGGGCGCCGCTGAGTCAGGAGTGGTTCCTGATCGCCGACAGCCCCGCCTTCTGGGGCGCGCTGATCGCCCATCCGCTGGCCGAGCGCACAAGCGGCCCCGAGCGGCGGGTGCGCTTCGAGGGCGCCCTGACCGCCGACGAGCGGATCGTGAGCCGCGCCAGCCTGCTGCTCAGCCTGACCCGTGGCGCGGCGGCGCCTGCGATTATCGAGCGCCACAGCGTGGCGAACCACGCCGCATGGGCGCGGCTGGCCTACGCTCTGGCCACCCACCCCGAGCGTGATCGCCACGACCTGCTCAGCTGCCTCGCCGAGCTGCCCGCCTTCCACACTCTGCTGGCCGAGCCCAGCTACGCGCTCGATCCTATGCTCCCCCGCGTCCTCGATGTGCTGCGCCAGTACTATGCCTCGGCCGGCGAGATCATCTATCGCTACGATGGCACACAGCTGACCCCATTTGCCTGGAGCGGCGCTCAGCCCCCGGCCCAGCCCGCCCACGAGGGTGTCGCAGGCCAGGCCCTTGGCCAGCGCGGCCTGGTGCTGGCGCCGCTCACACCCTCCGATCGTGAGCAGGCGTTGCTGCCCGAGGCCCAGTCGGTGGCGGCCGTGCCGCTGCTGAGCGGCGGGGCCCCCTGGGGCGTGCTGCTAGTGGGCCAGGCTGACCCGGACCCCGAGGGGTCGCCGACTGCCACCGGAGTCGCCGGCGTGGCGAGCCTGCTCGAGCAGCTGCTGCGGGCCCAGGCCCCGGCCGCCGCCCCGCCCCTGGCGGCCTCGGCGCCTCCCAGCGCCGCCC
>JAAXUL010001471.1 GCA_013336035.1 Chloroflexales bacterium | reverse complement strand
CACCAAGGAGATCGCCGTGCAGGTTCTCGTGCTCAACACCACCTACGAGCCGCTGGCGATCGTCACGCTGAAGCGGGCGATGCGGCTCTTGACCACTCGCAAGGCCGAGGTCGTCGAGGCCGGTACGAACCCGCTCCGCTCGGCCCGCGACGAGATCGCCACGCCGCTTGTCGTCCGCCTGCTGCGCTACGCCCACACGCGGCGCATGCGCCGGCCCCAGGTCAGCCGCGCCCTTGTCTTGATGCGTGATGGCGAGAGCTGCCAGTACTGTGGCTGCCGGCCCAGCCGCGCCGAGCTGACCCTCGACCACATCGTGCCGCGGGCCCAGGGCGGCCAGACCAGCTGGGAGAACGTTGTCGCCGCCTGCCGCGACTGCAACGCCCGCAAGGCGGATCGCACGCCCGAGCAGGCCTGCATGGCACTGCGCTCGACGCCACGCCCCCTGGCCCTGCCCCTGGCGCGCAAGCTCGACCTCGCAGCCCGCGTCACTTGGAGCCAGTACGGCTTCTGCTAAGCAAGCAGGAGCACCGACGTTGGAGACCGGAGCCGCTGACCGATCAGAACGCGTCGGGCCGGAGCGGGAGGGTTCTCTTTGAACCAGACCCCTCCCGCATCCCCTTGCCCGATGCCCGTGCGCCGGGTAGCTCAGTGGTAGAGCACCTACTGCCGTCTTTCACCCCTTGCCCGAGACCGGGCCGAAGAGAGATGGTTACCGCTTCCAACGGGGTGGTCGCGGGTTCAATTCCCGCCCCGGCGCCTCACCACAATCGTGTCTGCTCCATCGTGCGCTGGGACGCTCACTCGGGAGCATCTCCGTCCTTCACCGCTTGTCCGAGCTCGGGCCGCAGGAGGATGGTTACCAGGTTCGACCCCTGTCCTGGCGCCTCATGCGACGTAGTGTAGCGACAGCACGCTCCGCTTCCGTTCCTCGCATCTCGTCCGCTCGCGGGCCGATGAGGGATGGTTCTCGGGATCAGCACGTTCGACTCGTGCAGCGGAGAGGGGCAGGTAAGCGCTGCGCGCCAGCTTCGCTAACAACTCCTGCCGTCGCACCCCTGGCTTAGAACGAAGGAGGCCGCCCATGACCTACCTGCGCAAGCTCTTCGGCCCCACGCCCCAGCGCGAGCCCCTGGCGGGCCAGGTGGCTAACAGTGGGGGCGGCTACAGCTACCCCGTCGACGACTGGGCGCGCCTCCGTCGATTCCTCATCCTCGGCAGCGAGGGCGGCAGCTACTACGCCGGCGAGCGCGAGCTGACCCGTGAGAACGCCGAGGCCGTCGCCCGCTGCCTCGCCGAGGACGGTCCCCGCGCCGTCGCCGAGATCGCGGCGGTGAGCGTGGCCGGCCGGGCGCCCAAGAACGAGCCAGCGCTGTTCGCCCTGGCCCTGGCCGCGACCGCGGACGGCATCGAGACCCGCCGCGCGGCCCTCCGCGCCCTGCCGCGGGTCGCGCGCACCGGCACCCACCTGCTGCACTTCGCCGCCTACGCCGAGGGTCTGCGGGGCTGGGGCCGCGGCCTGCGCCGCGCCGTCGGCGCCTGGTTCCTCGACCAGCCGACTGAGCGGCTGGCGCTCCAGGCGATCAAGTACCGCCAGCGCGACGGCTGGGCCCTGCGCGACCTCCTGCGCCTGGCCCACCCTAGCACCCAGGACGAGCAGCGCAACGCCCTGCTCGGCTGGATCGTGCGGGGCTGGCCCGAGGTGGGCGATCAGCCCCACCCCGACCCGGTGCTGCGCCAGCTCTGGGCCTTCGAGCGCCTCCAGCGGGCCGAGCGTGCCGCCGAGGCCGCCCGCCTGATCGCGGAGTACGACCTGCCCCGCGAGGCGGTGCCCACCCAGCACCTCGCCAGCCCCGAGGTGTGGGCGGCGCTGCTCCAGCGCATGCCGCTGGAGGCGCTGGTGCGCAACCTCGCCACCATGACCCGCGTCGGCCTGCTCGCCCCGCTCAGCGCGGCGGCGAACACCGTTGGTACCCGAGAT
>JAAXUL010000648.1 GCA_013336035.1 Chloroflexales bacterium | reverse complement strand
ATCCTGGGCGGCGCGCAACCCGAGCGGGGTGCCGCGCGGCACGATCAAGCCCTGCTGGCGCTCGATCAGCGTCACCAGGCGCACGTCGCGGCCGGGCAGAGTGCGGCGCACCGCGCTTTGGTTGTACCCGGCGCCGTCATCGTCGAGCAGGTGCGTGCCGGCGATCTGCGCCTCCCCGGCCGCGAGCGCCTCTAGCCCGGCCGTGCTTCCGGTCGGTTGGGCCTCGAGCTGCACGCCCCGCGTACGGAGGAGCCGCGCCAGCACATCGAGGCAGAAGTCGTGGCTACCTGCGCAGCGCACTAGCGTAGCGGCCCCCGGTGGTAGCACAGCTAGAGCTGGGAGCGGGGGCATGCATACGCGAGTCCCGCGCCGGCCATCAGCTGTTACCAGGCCCCAGGCAGCCAGGAGCGCGTAGGCTCGCGTGACCGTGTTGCGATCTATCCCACGCTCCTCGGCCAGTGCGCGCACGGTCGGCAGAGCAGCGCCCGCCTCAACTGCCCCCTCGCGGATACGCGCCGCAAACTCGTGAGCCAGCTTCCAGTAGATTGGGCTGTCGGTATTTGTCTGATTATATCTGGTCATTGAATGCTGACAAAGTCTGTAGTTTGCTGACGATTATAGCACACGGAGCAGGCCGCGCGCCGGCATGATCGGGCGCTCCCAGGGGACCTGGGAGGCCCTGGAGCTGCTGCTTGGAACGAGACGGCGTGGAGGGATGCTGGCGGCGCTGACGCCGGGGACAATGGCCGGCGCCAGCGCCACACCCTACAGCTCTTCGCCCATCTGCCTGGCATCATAGCCGCCCAGGGCCTCGACGGCGGCTTTGTAGGCCGGGTCAGCCAGGGCGCGGCGCAGGGGCGCGAGCAGATCGCTCTCCCAGTGGCGGCGCGGGATGGCCAGATCGTAGCGCTCGCTGAAAAGAGGCACGAAGTCCAGCCCGAGGGCCCTGGCAGCCGCCAGGATCCCCATACCCACGCTTGCCGCACCGCTGAGCACCGCCGCAGCCACCGCCATATGGGTAAACTCCTCGCGATCGTAGCCGACGATCGCGAGCGGGTCGAGGCGCGCCCGCCGCAGGTGGTAGTCGAGCAGCACCCGCGTGCCCGAGCCCCGCTGCCTGTTCGCGAGGCGCACACCCGGACGCATCAGGTCGCTCAGGTCGGCGAGGCCGAGGGGGTTGCCGGGCGGCACGATGAAGCCCTGCTCGCGATAAGCCAGGTGGACGAGCACGATATCCTCGTTGGGCAGGACGCGGCGTACGAAAGGCCGGTTGTACTCACCGGTCTCCTCATCGAGGAGGTGGGTCCCGGCTATGTGGGCATCACGACGCTGGAGGGCGAGCAGGCCGCCCAGGCTGCCGACGTTGGCCGAGCTGAGGCGCGTGTCAGGGGCGAGGCGGCGCAGGTGGCTGCCCAGCAGGTCGAGCGCAAGGTCGTGGCTGCCGATGGCCACCAGGGTGCGCTCGATGGCGGCCTGGTCTCGAACGAGCTCTACCGCCACCTCGGCCCCCGCATGGAGGCCTTCGGAGAAGCGAGGGATGCGGGCGATACCATCGGCCCGCACCAGGGACATAACCACGCCAGCGCCGCGGGTGAGGGGCGTTGCAATGAGGCGCCCATCCACCTGTCCAAGGGTGACTCGTACGAACTCGTCTTCGCCGATGGGCGAGAGGAGCTTGCGGCTGATGACGGCCTTCAGCTCGGGGCGCCGTGGCGGCTCCTTGCCCTGGAGCCTGTAGACCAGCGGGCGCAGGAACAGCTCGGCCGTAAGGGCGGCCGAGACGGGGTAGCCCGGCAGGCCAAGGGCCGGCTTGCCCGCGACGACGCCGAGGATGACGGGGTGGCCGGGGCGGATGGCCGCCCCGTGTACGGCCACTTCGCCCAGCTCGCCAAGGACCGCCGCGGTGTAGTCCTCAGAGCCGGCCGACGAGCCGGCGTTGACCACAATAATATCGGCCAGGTCTAGGGCCGCCTCAACGGCGGCGCGCAGCAGCTCACGTCGGTCAGGCACCGGGGGGAGGCGCATCGCCTGGCCGCCCCACTCCTCAACCATGCCGGCGAGGATCAGCGAGTTGAACTCGACGATCTCGCCGGCGCGCACCGGCTCACCCCGGGCCTCCTGGGCCGCGGCCGCCTCGATAGTGACCAGCTCGGTGCCGGTAGGGATGATCGCCACGCGGGGGCGGCGGCGCACCTGCACCGTCGCGTGGCCGGCCGCAGCTATGGCCCCCAGGTCAACCGGGCGCAGGTGGTGGCCCTCTGGGATGACCAGCTCGGTCGCGACAATGTCTTCGCCCATAGGGCGGACGTGCTGCCAGGGCGCTACGGCGGCACCGATCTCGACCGTAGCCTCATCGATGGGCTGAACGTGCTCGGCCATGACGACGGCGTCGGCATCTGGCGGCATAGGATCGCCGGTATCTATCCATACTGCCTGGTGGACGAGGGCCAGCCGGCGCGGCGCGGCCTCGGTGGCCCCGACCGTATCGGCGGCGCGCACCGCGATGCCGTCCATCGCGGCGGCGTGATAGTGGGGCGACGAGCGCACAGCCCAGACCGGCGCGGCCGTCACCCGCTCGCGAGCCTCGGCCAGCGGCACTGTCTCGGCCTCGGGCTGGCGCAGCCCGCCGGCCCGGGCTAGCGCTGCCTCAAAGCGGCTGATGGCGTCGTCGAGGGCGCGATCCTCAAGGTAGTACTTGCGGGGCATAGGATGCTCCAAGCTGAGGCTGCGTCAGGGGGGGTCTCAGGGAGGGCAAGCATTTAGAACATCCGCACGTCTACCAGATCGCCCTCGTAGAGTCCGGCGAGGTCGAGTGGAACCCGCACGAGCCCATCGGCGCGGGCCATGGTGTAGATCAGGTTGGACTTGCCGAAAACAGGATCTGCCCACAGCTCACCCGCGCGCCGCTCCAGACGCACCGGCACGAAGTCCTCGCGCCCGGGGCGCGAGGCAACATTGCGCGCCAGGCGAGCCTGACTCATAGGTGCAGGCGCGGCGCTGGCGCCAAGGAGGCAGCGCAGGGCCGGGGCGACGAACAGCTCGAAGGCGATCATGGTCGAGACAGGGTTGCCGGGAAGCCCGAACACGGGGCGGTCGCCAGCCATGGCCAGGATCGTGGGCTTGCCGGGGTGGATCGCCACCCCATGCACCAGCACGCCGGGCGCCCCCAGCGACGCGATGACCGCCGCGGTCATATCGCGGGTGCTCACCGAGCTGCCGGCGGAGATGATCAGCACCTCTGCCGCCTCGAGGGCGGCGCGGGCCATTCGGGCCAGCTTATCGGCGTCATCGGGGGCAATGCCGTAGGAATGAGGCTCGCCGCCCGCACGCTGGACAAGGGCGGCGATTGTGTAGCTGTTGATGTCGCGCACCTGCCCCGGGCTGGGCGTCATCTCGGCTGGCACCACCTCGTCGCCCGAGGCGAGGATGGCCACCCGTGGGCGCGCCGCCACTGGCACCTGGACCACACCGACACCCGCGAGGCCGCCCAGATCTTGCGGGCGCAGCCGATGGCCGCGCGGGAAGAGCAGCTCGCCGGCCCGCACATCCTCGCCCACGGGGATGACGTTCTCGCCTACGGCCACAGGGCGCACGACCTCGATCGTCTCGGCGTTGAGCGCCTGGGTATGCTCGACCATCACCACCGCGTCGCTGCCGGAGGGGATCATTCCGCCCGTATGGACACGGGCCGCCTGGCCGAGCCCCACGGTGAGCTCGGATGATCGGCCCATGGGCACCTCGCCGCAGAGGGTTAGATACGCGGGCAGGCCCTCGCTGGCGCCGTAGGTGTCGCCAGCGCGTACGGCAAAGCCATCCATAGTCGAGCGTGGGAAGGCCGGCAGGTCGCCTGGTGAGCGCAGATCCTCAGCCAGCACCCGGTCCAGGGCTGCGGGCAGCAGGACAGACTCGACGCGCCCAAGGGGGGCAAGGTGGCCAGCTAGGCGGGCGTTGGCCTCAGTCGTAGTCACGACCTGAAAAAGCTCTGGCATGGCGTCTCCTCGCGGTAGGGCGGTGTCGAAATTATACCACCTGCGTTCGGCGATTCTGTTATACTGAACCTATGAATGTCAACTTCTACGCCACACTACGCCCAATTGTCGGGGGTCGTACGGTCAAGCTCGATCTTCCTGCGGGGGTGACCGTGCGCGAGCTGGTAGACGTACTGGTCGAGCGCTGGCCGCCCCTGCGCAAACAGCTGCTCGATGCCGATGGCGAGCTCTACCGCCATGTGAATGTCTTCATCAACGGGCGAGGCACGCCCTTCCTCGATCAGGGTATGCGGTCGATCGTCAATGTGGGCGATACGATCGACGTTTTTCCCGCTGTGGCGGGCGGATAAGCTCCTTCCTCGCAAGCCCTGCTTGCGGCGGGTGAAAGGCCGGAAAGGGTTTTTTCAGGGAGGGCTCGCCCTCCCTGCGACCCTCTATGAGGTCGGCATACTCGCTTGCATGCCGGCCTGAGTTTTTGTACACTAGGCCTTGTCTGATTTGTCTGCCTGCAAAGCAAACAGCCGCACCAGGAGCACGGCCCGCGATGGCGACAATCCCGCCTCTGTATGAGCAGCTGGCCGATGAGCTGGCGGCCTCAATCCGACGGGGCGAGTGGCGCCCGGGCCAGCACCTGCCGACCGTGCGCGCACTCGCGGAGCAGCGCGGCCTCGACCCGAACACGGTCAACAGGGCCTACAAAGCCCTGGCACAGCTTGGCCTGGTGGAGGCTCACGCCCGCCGAGGCACCGTGGTGCGCGCCCTTGACACGCCTACAGGCAGCGATAAGGCCGACGAGGCGACGCCGATCACCTGTGGCTGTAGCCACGACTTCGGCCTCCACCTCCTCGCGCGGCAGCTACGTGCCGCCGGTGTGGCCCTGGCCCTGCGCCCCGGCGGCAGCACCGCCGGCCTGCGCGCGCTGGCTGACGGGCGGGCCCAGCTAGCGGGCTGCCATCTGCTCGACGACGATGGCCGCGGCTATAACCACGACGCGGTGGCTCGCCTGCTGCCGGGGCGCCGTCTCCGGCTGCTCACGCTGGCCGAGCGGGCCCAGGGGCTGATCGTGCGGCCAGGCAACCCCCTTGGCCTCGGATCGGCCGCCGACCTGGCGCGGCCGGGCATCCGCCTCGCGA
>JAAXUL010000647.1 GCA_013336035.1 Chloroflexales bacterium | reverse complement strand
TCGTAGCTGCGCGGGTTAAGCGGCGAGCGGGCCGAGTCGTACAGCTCGCCCAGGCTAGCGGGCAGGCGCACCGACGAGGTGACCTCAGAGAAGAAGCGCTCGTCGGGGTGCTGGCCGGTGCCCGAGTCCCAGTCTGTCAGGCTCAGCGTGCGGAAGTACCCCCCGAGGCAGAGGATGGCGAGCAGCAGTAGGGCCCTCACCCAGGTGGGGGTGGCCTGCCGTGGGTGCACTCGGGCGCCCGAGGTCTCAGAGGCTACAAGAAGTTGGGGCTCCAAGCTAGCGCACCTGTTTAAAGCGGATGAAAGGGCGCCACTTTATCTGCGCCCCGCCGATCATTATACCGGCCCGCCAGGGGCTGGGCAAGATAACCCTACCGCCTCCGGCAGAGCAAGAACAGGCATGTGCCGTCCTGATCCTCGGGCTGCTCGTAGGTCTCGCGCAGCAGCCCCTCCCAGAGCATGTTGCTGTTCACGGCGTCGGCGAGGTGCCAGCGCCCCCTGAGCTTGTATGTCAGCAGCGATGGCAGCGCCCAGTAGTGGCCGAAGTCGAAGATCTGCATTGTCCGCCCGCCCAGGTAGGGCACCTGCTCGACGACATCGAACCCGGCCCGCTCGAGGGCCGCCGCCCACTGCTCGCGCGATAGCAGGTTGTGGTGGTTCGCCTTGCGGTTCAGCCAGTCGCTATAGCCCGTGCCCGGCAGCCCCAGCCGATCCAGCAGCTGATAGCCGAGCAGGCTCGC
The DNA here is from genome assembly GCA_013336035.1 of Chloroflexales bacterium. GTDB lineage: Bacteria > Chloroflexota > Chloroflexia > Chloroflexales > Chloroflexaceae > CAIWXH01. The sequence continues at coordinate 4,413 of JAAXUL010000647.1, read as the reverse complement.
CGAGAAGCGGTCGGTCACCACCGTCGCGATGAACACGCCCCCGGGCGCTGTGACGCGCCCGATCTCGGCCAGCGTCTCGTGCAGCGGCACCACGTGCTCGAGCACGCAGTTGCAGATCGCGCTGGCGAACGTGCCGCTGGCGAAGGGGATGGCCGCCCCGCTCGCGACGCTCAGGCCGCTGTAGCACTGGCGCGACTGCGCCTCGCGCGTGTCGCGGGGCAGCGGGTCGATGCCGTAGATCTCGGCCCCCGGCAGCACTATCTGGGCGAACGAGCCGTCGCCCGAGCCAATATCAAGGATGGGCCCGCGCAGGTGCCCGGCGTACATCCAGTAGAGGCGCGCCTCCAGGCAGCGCACGATCGCGCGGTGCAGCGGCAGCGCGCGCAGGTACGCGCGCAGAAAATCAGGCGAGCTGCTGACAGACATTTAGGGGTTCTCCACCTGGACTGGGAAGAAGAGCGATACGATAAAGCCTACTACGATCTGCTCGATATTTAGCAGGAGCAGCAGAAACGATAGCGAGAGCGCCATCTCGAGTGGGTAGCCGTAGCGCTGCAGCGTGACGATCAGCAGCGCCTCGCGCACCCCGAAGCCGGCGATGCTGACCGGTAGCACCTGGAAGATGGCGATCAGCGTGATCACCGCGAAGACCGAGAAGAGCGGGATGCTCAGGCCCAGGGCGATGAACAGCAGCCAGCCGCGCAGCAGGTTGAGGCCGATCGACAGCACGGTCAGCCCTAGTAGCGCCGGCAGCGAGCGGCTCAGCAGCGAGAAGCGGAAGTCTAGCAGGCGCCCGATCTGCAGGCGTCGCAGCGCCCCCTGGTCGAACAGCCGCGCCAGCCAGCGGCGACAGCGCTCCGAGATCAGCAACCCCGAGCCCATGGCCAGCGCCACCGTCCCCACCTGCGCCAGCAGCAGCAGCTCGGGCGACACCAGGCCCACATAGTCGACCAGGGCGAGCATCCCAAGCAGGGCCATGATCAGCATGTCGTAGACACGGTCGACCACCACGCTCGTCATCGCCGGCTGGAGCGGCACCTCGTCGGCGCGCAGGTACCAGCCCTTCGCAAGGTCGCCGAACTGGCCTGGCGTCACGCCGCCCAGGAAGAGGCCGATCGTGTAGTAGATGCTCAGCCGCCAGTCCGAGGGCGGGGCGAGGCCCATGTCGCGCAAGATCACGCCCCAGCGCACCGACTTCGCCCAGACGAACAGCGGCAGGATCAGCAGCGATAATAGCAGCGGTGCGATGTCTACATGGGCCAGGCTGCTTAGGATCGAGCTGAAGTCGGCTTTCGTGAGGAAATACAGAAAGAGCAGGACAAAGGCGCCCTTGAACAGCCAGGTAAGATGCGCGCGATTGAGCGTTCGTCGTGCCTGCACGGCAGTCCTTCAAGCTTGCCTTATGGCCGGTACGCGTAGAGATACCCTAGGTGGGCGTGGACCGGGTTCGTCACCTGGGCGAGCCTATATCCGGCGCGCCCCAGGGCAGCCATCAGCTCCTGGTGGTTGTGCCCGCCGGCGCCGTCGTGGTACTCGAGGCTGATGCCCTCGATCCGAGCGATCAGGGCCGGATCGAGCGTGAGCAAGATCTCGAACTCGGCGCCCTCGCAGTCTAGCTTCAGCAGGTCGCAGCGATCTATGCCGTGCTCCGCGAAGACCTCGGCTAGCGTGCGCTTCTGCACGGCCACGCTACTGCTCCCCGCGCCGCTCACGGTGCTGTACTGCACCGACTCCGGCGAGCTGATGTCGAGGCTGGCGGTGCCGCTGCTGCCGCCCACCGCGCACTCGATCAGCGAGATGTTCGCGGCCGCGTTGAGCGCCACGTTGCGCCGGCACAGCGCCGCCGACTCGGGGAAGGGCTCGAAGGCGAGCACGCGCGCCTGCGGGTGCCGCTTCGCCACCATGATCGCAAAGTCGCCCAGCCCCGCGCCGATGTCGATCACTACGCCCCGCGCCGCCACCGGCCGCCCCGTGACCCTGTAGTGATCGTCGAGGCAGGTCTCCTTAATTGTCCAGACATCCATCGCGTCGCGGTAGAAGAACCGCAGCCCGTCGAGCCGGATTATACGCCCCCGCTTCGTGATCAGGGCGGGCGCGAGGCTCGTCCAGTTCTTGACCCCGAAGAGCATCAGCAGAATAGAGCGTGCGTAGTAGCGCCATTTCGAGAAACGCATGCGTCTGGGACCCTTCAATCGCTGCGCCGCCTGGCAGCCAGAGCACGTGTCATTATACACCAGGCGCTTCCTACATCCCCTGGCAAAGACAGAATCTGGGTGCGGTCTGCCGCTTCGGGCAAGCGACACGCTCGACGGCTTTAGTCCCCGGCGAGCGGGAGGCATGCTCACCCGATACGCAGCGGCTTGAGCACCTGCTGGATATCGACGCGGTTTTTCTCGAGCCATGGCGGCAGCTTCAGGCTGCCCCCGAGGCGCTCGACGGGCTCATCCACCGCGAAGCCGGGGCCTAGCGTGGCCAGCTCGACGATGTGCCCGTCCGGGTCATTGGTGTAGATGCTCTTGAAGTAGATCCGGTCCATCACCGGGCTGACCCGCAGGCCGGCGGCTAGCAGGCGCTCGCGCCACGCGATCTGGCTGGCCTCGTCGGCCACGGCCAGGGCAAAGTGATGAGTCTGTCCGGCGCCCATACGCACTTGCGGGCTCTTCAGTGGGTCGCGCTCGAAGTAGGTGATCAGGGTGCCGGGGCGGCCATCGCCCGCGCCCCAGTACCAGTGCGCCGAGCCCGGGTCGTCAAAGTTGCTGGTCATCTTTACGCGGCGCATACCGAGCAGATCGCCGAAGAAGGCGTGTGTGCGCTCGATGCTGCTGCCTATGGCCGTGATATGGTGCATGCCGTGGCTCAGAGCCATGGTGGGCATCACCTCGGGCACCGGCTCGGGCCAGGTGATCGCCCTGATCTTTTCGGCGTCCCGGTTGCTGACCAGCATCGCCTCGGGCGGGGCGCGAAACGCGCTGCCGATAGCCTCGGGCGCCTCGTCGACGGCCCAGCCTGGCCCCAGCGTGGCGATCTCGACGATCACCCCGTCGGGGTCGTGAAAGTAGATCGACGTGAAGTAGTGCCGGTCGAACGGCCCGTCCACGCTATGCCCCAGGTCGGTCAGGCGACGCTTCCACTGCAGCAGGCCGTCGTAGTCGGCCACAGCCAGAGCAAAGTGGTGCGTGCCGCCGACGCCCGGCTTGCCCTGGGGGGCCCGCGGCCACTCGAAGAAGGTGATCGCCGAGCCCGGGCTGCCGGTCTCGTCGCCGAAGTAAAGGTGGTAGCTGCCCGGGTCGTCGAAGTTGACCGTCTGTTTCACTAGCCGCAGCCCCAGGGCCTTTGTGTAGAAGTCGACCGTGCGCTGCGCGTTCGCGGAGACCAGCGTGATGTGATGTAGACCAAGGATTGTCATTTCTTTGCCCTCCTTTTCACACATTTTACCGCAGAGCAGACATAAAAAGGGAGGGCATTGCCCTCCCTTCACACTCCTGCTATCTCTTGTGCGGTCTATAACTAGGGCGGAGCTTACGCGGCGACCTCTTCGACCTCCTGGGCGACCTGCTTGACAATCTCGAGCTCGATGTCGATCGTGACCTCCTCGCCGACCAGGACGCCGCCGGTCTCGAGGGCCACATTCCAGTTCAGGCCCCAGTCCTTGCGGTTGATCTTGGCGCTGGCGCTGAAGCCGGCGCTGGTCGTACCCCAGGGCGACTTGGCCTGACCGGTATACTCGGTGTCGAGGACAACCTCTTTGGTGACGCCGCGAATTGTCAGGTCGCCGACGATCTTGCCGTGCGAGTCGTCGACCACCTCGACCCGCTTGCTGACGAAGGTCATGTAGGGGCTAGTGGCGGCATCGAAGAAGTCGGGCGACTTGAGGTGGCCGTCGCGCTTCTCGTCACGCGTATCGATGCTCGCGACCTCGATCTGCACGCTCACCGACGAGTTGGCCGGGGTCTGCTCATCAAAGTCGACCGTGCCGCTGAAGTTGCTGAAGCGACCGCGGGCCTTCGAGATCATCATGTGGCGGACGGTGAACTGCACGTGCGAGTGAGAATTGTCGATAACCCAGCTGGTCATTGTCGTGGCTCCTAGCTCTCGTTTGCTTCTGCTTACAGAGCCAGCATAGCGTTGACGCGTCAACTGGGGCGTGAACACAGGCGTAAACAAATAGTTTAAAAGCCAGCCTCGACCCGATCGATCTCCTCGAGCAGGCGACGGCGCCCGCCGCTCTCGGCGATGGCGCGGGCCTCGGCAAGGGCCGTGCGGGCCTCGGCGAGGGGCAGCAGGGGCGCGAGCCAGATCCGCACCTGAGCGGCCAGGTGGCACGTGCCAAGGGCGTCAGCGCGGGCCAGGGCCGCCGAGAGGCTGTGGATGGCGAGGGCGGTCTGCCCGCGGCGCATCGCCACCAGCCCAAGG
>JAAXUL010001470.1 GCA_013336035.1 Chloroflexales bacterium | reverse complement strand
GACTCGTGCGAGGCCGTTACCAAGGGCACCATCCTCGCCGAGCGGGTCAACGGCCTGGTCGACGTCACCCCCCTCGAGTCGTTGGCTGGCGCCCACCCCAACGACGACGTCACCGTGCGCCTCCAGGGGCAGGTGCGCGTCGAGCTGGCGCCAAGCGACGGGGACGGGCCGATCCTCTTCGCCACGCGCATGCCCGCCGAGGTCACCGGCCGCTTCTACGCCCTGGTGACCTTCCTCGGCCCCACCGGCCAGGGCGACGACTACCGGGTGCGCCACTACGACCGGACCGCGGGGGGCTTCAGCGGCCCTGAAGAGGTCGTGCGGCTGCCCGAGGTCGTGCCCGACAGCAACGGGGTGCGCAACAGCACCGCCGCCGGGATCGAGCGCTCGCCGCTGAACGCCGAGGGCTGGTACATCTATGGCGCCCTCGACGCCCAGGGGCAGTTCGTGGTGCAGGCGCTCGCACCCCGCCGCCTGCTGCGCCTCGAGCCGCAGCAGTACTGCGACCGCACCAGCGAGTGCATGGAGTACCTCAAGCCAAAGGCCTGGACGAAGGCAGCGACCAAGGGTGAGGCGACCACGGTCCTGCTCTGTGGCGATGGGATCACCCCGACAACCGCCCGCGAGTCGTGGCGCGAGGGTGACCGAGCCCTGCTCATCCACCTCTACGGCGGGATCGGGGGCGAGAAGCCTGAGCCCGGCGCCAAGACGCCGCTCTACTGGGGGCACTTCGCCTTCGGCGAGGCCACGGTGGTGCGCGAGCCGCTGGCGGGCGATCTGGTCTTCGACATCGTCTACCACCAGGTCTACGCCCACAACCCCGATGGGATGACCGCGGGGGCGCACCACTACAGCCGCTACAGCGGCGACCGCCAGTACGGCTGGGCGGGTGTGCGCCCGCTCCAGGATCTGCTGATCAAGCTTGACGCCATCACCGGCGCCTTCACGCTCTGGGGGCGCACCATCACGGTGCTCGACACAATCGTCGCGGCGCTGGAGGTGATGGCGGCGCGCTACCGCATCGCCGACGGGCGCGGCGGCACCAGGGTGGGCGCGGCCAACAACTGCGCCCAGGACTCGGCCCAGGCGCTCTACATGGCCATCCGGGGCATCAGCCGGGTGCTGGCCTCGCGCGCGGATGTGCGGGCGGAGCTCTCGGACACGCCCGAGGAGGCGGAGCGGCTGGCCCAGCTGGAGCGGGTGGGAGCCGAGCTGCGGCAGGTGCTGGTGCCGTGGGGCTCGGCCCGCGAGGACTGGGAGTATGGCATCGCCAACTTGGGCGCGTCCGAGGGCCTGCTGGGTAGCCTGGGCAAGGCCGTCGGGAGCTGGCGGACCATGCTGCCGCCAGTGGCCGCGCGCGCGATCGTCGAGGTGCTGCTGGAGCACGGGGCCTCGGCCTGGGCCCTGCGCACCTACCAGGTGGGGGGCGACGACCCGAGCATCGCGCCGACCGTGCCGAAAGTGTGAGCAGCGCGCCGGGAGGCGGCTGTCCGAGCGCACCTCACCATGTACGACCCATCGATATCTCTTCTGGTATGGAGCGGAGTGGCCGCGCCACGCCAGATCGAGCGAATGAACAAAGGAGAATCCCCATGGCAGAGAAGACCCCCACTCAGATGGTCGTGGCGTCCTTCGCGAGCGAGGATGGCGCGGACAACGCCATCGATACGGTCAAGCAGGTCCTGAAAGAGAAGCACGTGAAAGTGCGCGAGGCGGCGGTGATCCGCAACGACGCTAATGGCAAGCTGCACATCCGCGAGCGCGGCGACCTGCGGGCCGGGGGCGGCGCGGCCAGCGGGGCGGCCATGGGCGCCGCCGTGGGCATCTTCGGCGGGCCCCTCGGGGCGCTGATTGGCGGGGCGACCGGCGCGGCCATCGGCGGGCTGACGGCCAAGTTGCGTGACACCGGCGTCCCCGAGGAGCGCATCAAGGAGATCGGTGCATCGCTCGTGCCCGGCACCTCGGCTCTCGTCGGGATG
>JAAXUL010000646.1 GCA_013336035.1 Chloroflexales bacterium | reverse complement strand
CTGCCCGACGATCTGCGCGCGCCCCTGGCGGCGGCCCTGGCCCACCCTGCCTGGCGGCCGGCGCGGCCCCGCCCCGTCCACGGCGACGCCGGGCTGCACAACATCCTCTGGGGGCCGGCGGGGCTGGCCCTGCTCGACTGGGAGCTGGCGGGGTGGGGCGACCCGCGCCTCGACCTGGCCTGGGTCGCCTGGACCATACGCTTTCGTGGGCTGCCTGTGGCTCTCTGGGATGCCCTGCTCGCCGGGTACGGGCGCGAGCGGGCTACGGCGCTCGGGCTCGATGAAGAGGTACTGCGGGCGCTGGCACTCGGGCAGGTGGCCGCGCTCCTCGCGCGGGCGGCGGGCCGCGCAAAGGCCTGGGAAGAGTGGCTACGCCGCACGCGCTGGACGCTTCACTTAAACCAGATCGCTTCGGGGTAGCGCGCGTGCAGGTCTTTATCGAGGCCGGCCCACTGGCCCGAGGGCGTCGCCATCAGCAGAAGGGCCGTCGCGAAGAAGGGCGGCATAGTCACATTATAGAAAGAGCCCGCGGTGATATTGCTCAGCAGAAAGAGCGCCAGGGCCGCGCTCGGGCGCACCGCCAGGCCCAGGAGCATGCCGGCCGCCACACCCACCTGGCCGAGGGTCAGCACCCAGGCCACAGGCCGGTACCACGGGATGGCGAACTGGCGCAGATAGGCCGCCGAGAAACACTCGGGGTCGATCTCGCCCAGCCGCTGGACAAAGTGCTCGCGCATAATCGGGCTCGAAAGCCACCCGCACGTTATCTTATGGTAAGCCCCATAGAGAAAGAACGTTCCGAACCCATAGCGCAGCGCCAGCACTGCCACGACAGACCCTCGCTTCAGCCCGATGCTCACGGATGCCCTCCTGATCAAGCTTCAAATCCATATTTACCAGGCATGGTAGCGGGGCAGAGCGCCTCCGAAAGGGAAGAAACGCCCACACGACGGTAACGAATCGACACTGCGACCCTCTGTGGTACAGCCGGACATCTATAATATAACTGGCATGATCCTCGTGGCAGCGCTACGATCCAGCAGAGAGGACAAGCAGGGTATGAGCAGCCAGGAGGGAGCCTCTGGCCGCGACGACATCCTCGTGGTCGATGACACACCCGCCAACCTGCGCCTTCTGGCCCAAGTACTCCAGGAGGCAGGCCACAGGGTGCGCACGGTCACGACGGGCGCCCGTGCCCTCGCTGCGGCCCGCCACAACCCACCGGCCCTGGTCCTGCTCGACCTGCGGCTGCCCGACATGGACGGCGTGGCCGTCTGCGGCGAGCTCAAGACCGACCCGCGCACCAGGCAGGTGCCGGTGATCTTTATCAGCGCCTTTGATGACCCCGCGGCCAAGGTCAACGCCTTTGCCGCCGGCGGGGTAGACTATGTAGTCAAGCCGATCAACCCCGCCGAGGTGCTGGCCCGGGTCGCGACACACCTGGCCCTGCGCGATCTCCATGTGCGGCTCCAGATCGCCAACGACCACAAGACCGCCCAGCTTAGCGAGCTCGCGCGGGCCAACGCGGACCTGCAGCGCCAGATCAGCCTGCGCGAGGCCGCCGAGGCGACCAGCATGCGCCTGCTCGAGGACGAACGGCGGCGCTCCCTGCACCTCAACGCCCTGCGCGACGCGATGACCGCCATTGTCGGGGCGCTCGACCTGCCCAGCGTGCGCAAGGCGGTGGTCGAGCGGGCCGCCCAGCTGCTCGGCGCACAGTGGGGGGCGCTGGCCCACCCGCTGCCCGACGGCAAGCGCATGCGGGTGGTCGCCCTCTACCAGATGCCCCCAGAGCTAGCCGACATGGTAGTGCCGTGGGACGCCGGCGTGATCGGCGAGGCCGCGGCCACGCGCAGGATCAGCAGCAGCACGCACGCCCCCGAGCCGCTGCTGCGCTCGGGCGTCGCCCTCGCGGCCCCCCTCGTGGCGGGCGACCAGCTCGAGGGAGTGGTGATGGTCGCCAACCCCGAGGGCAGCCCGCCCTTTAGCAGCGAAGACGAGCAGCTGCTGGCCCTCTTCGCGCAGCAGGCCGCCATCGCCATCCAGAACGCCCGCCTCTTCGAGGAGGTGCGCCACCTGGCCCGCACCGACCCGCTCACGGGGCTCTACAACCGGCGCTACTTCTTCGAGCTGGCCCAGCGCGAGCTCGAGCGGGTGCGCCGCGCGCAAGGGGCCATGGCGGTGCTGCTGCTCGACATCGACAATTTCAAGCAGGTCAACGACAGCTTCGGCCACCAGGCCGGCGACGACGCCCTGCGGGCCGTGGCCGATCTGCTGCGCGACAACCTGCGGGCCGCCGATGTGAGCGCCCGCTACGGCGGCGAGGAGCTGGTGGTGCTCTTGCCCGACACCAGCCTGGCCCGGGCCGTCGCCGCGGCCGAGCGCCTGCGCCTTGCCCTGAACCGGCTGAGCATAGAGACCCGCAAGGGCCAGATCAGGCTGACCGCCAGCTTTGGCGTGTCCGCCATCGAGAGCGATCTGCTAGGTGTAAGCCTGGACACCCTTCTCGCCCACGCCGACGAGGCGTGCTACACCGCGAAGCGGACCGGGCGCGACCGGGTAGTTATCTGGGCCGCTAGCGCGGAAGCCCCCGCCAATGACTGACAACAACACCGCTGACCCCAGGCTCGCCCCGCTCTGCCAGGAGGCAGAGGCGGCCCGCACGGCGGGCGATCTGCCCGCGGCCGCCTTCGGCTACGCCGCGGCAGCCAGCCTGCTGCCTGCCGAGGGCGCGGAGCGCCAGGCCTACGACTTGCGTCTCGCGCGGGCTATCTGCCTGCACGGCGCGGGCGACTACGCCGCCGAGGCCGAGGAGCTGGCCTTGCTCGAGACCCTGGCCATCCGCCTGGGCGACCCCTCGCGGCGGATCGCCGTGGCTCTGCGCCGGGCCAACCTGCTCATGATCAGCGGCGATGCCGCGGCCGCCCAGCTGCTGGCCGCCGTCACCCTGAGCGAGGCCCGAGCCCGCAACGACCCCACCGCCGAGGCCGACAGCCTCTTCGCCCTGGCCGAGGCCGCCTACTACATGAGCGACCGCAGGGCGGCGACGATCCGCGTCGAGCAGGCGCTGGCCGCCTATATTGGCACGGGCAATCGGCGAGGCGAGGCCTACGCCCGGCGCCTGCTCGGCCTGGCCACCCTCGGCGCCAACAGGGCCTCGGCGAGCGAGCATCTGCACAGCTCGCTCGAGATCTGCCGGAGCATCGCCGACCGGGCCGGCGAGGCGCTGGCGCTCAACGCCATCGGGCTCAGCAGCGCCGACCGCGCCGAGGCCCGGGCCGTCTACATCCAGGGGCTCGCCATCGCCGAGAGCATCGGCGACCGCGAGAGCGAGGCGATGCTGGCCAACAACCTGGGCATCGCCTACCTCTCGCTGGGCCTCTACGGCCAGGCCCAGGCTTACGCCGGGCGGGCGGTGCGCCTGGCGCGGGCCTTTGGCGCCCGCGACCTGCTGGCCATCTGCCTCGAGACACTGGGGCGGGCCTACGGCGGCATCGACCAGACCGACCAGGCCCGCGTCGCCCTGCGCGAGGCCTACGGCCTGGCCGAGTCGCTCGGCAACCGCTCGACGGCCGCGAGCACCTTGATCTGCCTCGCCCGCGCCGCGCTGGCCGGCGGCCACGCTATCGAGGCCGCTCACAACCTCGATAGCGCGGCCGTACTATACGCCTCGCTTGGCGCCAGCGCCGACGAGGCCAACGCCCTGGCCTGGCGCGGCGCGGCCCACCTGCTGGTCGGCGAGGTCGAGGCGGCCCGCGCCGTCACCGCCCGCGCGGTCGCGCTGATCGAGTACGGCAGCGCCGCCGGCGCGTCCCCCCCCCAGGAGGTCTGGTGGCAGCGCTACAGGGCCCTGGCCGCCCAGCCCGCCGACGTCGGCGCGGACAACGGCGACCCTGCGGCCGAAGAGGCGCTGGGGCGGGCCGGCGCGGCCCTGTACGCGGCCATCGCCACGCTCAGCGACACAGGGCTGCGCCGCAGCTACCTCGGCCGCGTCAGCGTCAACCGGGCGATCGTCGAGGCCCTGGCCCGCTCGGCGACCGACAGCGGCGCGCCGCCAGCCGCCCCCCCCCCCGCCAGCCATGTCAGCCTCCAGAACCAGCTGACGCGCATACTCGGCGTGACCGCCCGCCTCAACGATCTGCACGATGCCGCCGCCCTGCGAGAGCTCTTCCTCGACGAGGTGGTCGAGCTGAGCGGCGCCGAGCGCCTGATGCTCCTGGTAGGCCCGAGCATCGAGGCCCCCGAGGCGATCATCGGGCGCGGCCTCAGGCCAGATGCGCTGCCGGCCCTGCACGCCGCCGCCCTGCCCCTGCTCCGCCAGGCGATGCGCCGGCGGCGCGCCCTCGCCCACGAGGACCCGGGCGAGCCAGAGGGCGCCGAGCCGCCGGCCCTGCGGGCCCGCTCGGCGATCGCGGTGCCGCTGATCAGCGGCGCCCGCACCGGCGGCGCGCGCTACGCCGACGTGCGCGCCTTCTTCGGGCCCTTCACCGCGGGCGACCTTAACCTGATCGGTCTGCTGGCCGCCCAGGCCGCCACCGCCCTCGAGAACGCCCACCTCTACGCGCAGACCCTGCGGGCCAAAGAGGATCTCGAGCGGCAGGTGGCCGAGCGCACCACCGATCTCCAGGCGGCCAACCGGGCGCTCGAGGCCAGGGCCGGCGAGGCCCAGGCCGCCCGCGCGGCGGCCGAGGCCGCCTCGGCCGCCAAGAGCGCCTTTCTCGCCAATGTCAGCCACGAGCTACGGACGCCGCTCAACGCCGTGCTCGGCTTCGCCCAGGTGCTCGAGCGCGACGCCGACATGACGGCCCGCCAGCGCGAGCTGGTGCAGATCATCGCCCGCAGCGGCAACCACCTGCTCGGCCTGATCAACGATGTGCTCGAGCTCTCGAAGGTCGAGGCCGGCCGCCTGAGCATCAGCCCGGCCCCCTTCGACCTGCGCGGCACCCTGGCCGACCTCGAGGGGCTGTTCCGGCTCCGGGCCGACGTGCGGCACCTCAACTTCACCGTGCGCAGCAGCCCCACCGTGCCCCACTATGTGATCGGCGACGAGGGCAGGCTGCGCCAGATCCTGATCAATCTGATCAGCAACGCGCTCAAGTTCACCCACGGCGGCGGGATCACGGTGGAGGCCGACGCCCACGAGCATGACGGCC
>JAAXUL010000645.1 GCA_013336035.1 Chloroflexales bacterium | reverse complement strand
GGGGCGGCCGCGCTCGGGCTGCCAGCGCTCGAGCACCTCGCCGCGGCTGTTGGTGACCTTGAGCACCGCGACGGGCTGCACGTAGCGCCCGCTGTTGCGTAGGGCGCTGTAGGCGCCCGCCAGCTCGAGCAGGCGCACCTCGTTGCTGCCCAGGGCCATCGAGAGGCCGAAGCGGCTCGGGTCGTCGAAGGTGGTGACGCCAAGGCGGCTCATCTGCTCGACGAAGTTCTCGACCCCGACGTGCTCGAGGGCCTTCACCGCTGGGATGTTCAGCGAGTTGGCCAGGGTCATGCGCAGGCGCAGCGGCCCGTGGAAGGCGTTATCGTAGTTCCTCGGCTCGTAGACTACGCCTTCGGGGCTGACCCAGCGGCTCGGCGTGTCCCAGATCACGGTGGCGGGCGTCCAGCCCCGCTGCAGGGCCGCGGCGTACACGAAGGGCTTGAGCGCCGAGCCGGGCTGCCGCGGCGCGAGCGTGACATTCACCTGGCCGTCGGGGGCGTTGTAGTCGATGCTGCCGACCATGGCCAGAATCTGGCCGTCGGGGGCGAGCATGACCACGCCGGCGTTGCTGGCGTTGCGGGCCCGCAGCGCCGCGATCTGCTCCTGGGCGACGCGCTGAGCCTCGGCCTGCCAGGCCAGGTCGATGCTGGTGATCACCCGCAGCCCGGCGCGGTAGAGCAGGTCCGGGCCGTAGCGGCGCTCGAGCTGGTCGCGCACATAGAAGACAAAGTGGGGCGCGATCAGATCGCTGCGGGGCGGCGTCAAGGTGACCGGCTCGGCGTAGAGGCGCTCGGCCTCGGCGCGGCTGAGCAGGCCGTGCTCGGCCATCAGGCCCAGGGTGACCTTCTGGCGGGCCTTGGCGGCCGCGAAGTCGGTGAAGGGGTTGTAGGTCGTGGGCGACTGGGGCAGCCCGGCGATCAGCGTCGCCTCGGCCGGGCTCAGCTCCCAGATGTGCTTTGAGAAGTAGGCCTGGGCGGCGGCTTCGACGCCGTAGGCCTGGGCGCCGTAGTAGACCTCGTTGAGGTAGATGCCCAGGATCTGATCTTTGCTGTACTCGCGGCTGACCCTGTAGGCGAGGATGGCCTCGCGCAGCTTGCGCTCGTAGCTCTGCTCGGTGCGCTCCTCGGGGGCGAGCAGGATGTTACGCACCAGCTGCATAGTGATCGTGCTGGCGCCGCTGACGATCTCGCCGCTGCGGTAGTTCTGCAGGGCCGCGCGGATGATGCCGCGCACGTCCACCCCCGGGTTCTCGTAGAAGCCCGCGTCCTCGACGGCGATCGTGGCGTCCTTCAGGCTCTGGGGGATCTGCTCGAAGGCCACCGGCGTGCGGCGGCCGTCCTGGGGGCCGACCAGCTCGTAGAGCAGGGTGGTGCCGTCGCGGGCGTAGATGCGCGTCGTCTCGAAGCTGCGGTGGGCGCTGATGCGCTGCGGGTCGGGCAGGTCGCTGCCGTAGCGGTAGTAGAGCCACATCGCGCCGGCCACCCCACAGAGGGCGACGAGCAGGCTCAGCTTGACGAAGGCCAGGCTCAGGCGCAAGAGGAAGGCGAGGATGGGGTGCCTGCGCCGAAAGCGCGAGCCGCGGCGCCGCGGCCGCATGAATCGCGGCGGCGGTGGGTACGAGGTAGCGCGGGGCGCGTCCATATGGGCATTATAGTACAGCGTCGGCCCGTTAGCCACTGCCCCTTTTAATGTGTAGATATGCTATAATAACTAGACCACTCGGGAATTAGACCTGATATTTCGCCCCAGCGACGGGGACAGCTGTAGCGCGGCAGGGCCGGCCAGGGCCGGGGCCTCGCTATGAGCTGCCCTGCTCTCGCCGCCCGCCTCAGAGCCGGAGGCCGGGCCCTTATGGAATCACGAGACGAGCGCATCGCCCTGCTGCGGGGCGTTCGCTTCTTCACGGGCGCGCCCGAGGCCGCCCTTCCGACGCTCGCGGACGCCTTTGTGCCGGTCTACCTGGCGGCCGGGGCGCCGCTGTTCCTCAAGGGCGAGGTGGGCGACAGCCTGTATGTGATCACCAGCGGGCGCGTGCGCGTCCACGACGGCGAGCTGACCTTCAACGAGCTGGGCCCGGGCCATGTGGTCGGCGAGATGGCCGTGCTCGACGCCGAGCCCCGCAGCGCCTCGGTGACCGCCCTGGAGGAGACGACGCTGCTCTGCCTGCGCCAGGAGCCGCTCTACGCGCTGATCAGCTCGCACGTGGGCGTGGCCCGCGGCGTGATCGGGGTGCTCTGCCGACACCTGCGCGACCGCGTGAGCGACCTGGCCAGCGACTACGCCTACCTCAGGCAGGTGCGCCTGATCGCCGCCGCGGCCCAGGCGATCGAGGACGGCAGCTACGAGCCCCAGCATATCGCCGAGGTGGCCCGGCGCGACGATGCCCTGGGCCAGCTGGCGCGCGTCTTCCAGCATATGGCCGGCGAGGTGATCGCCCGCGAGCGCCGCCTGGAGCGCGAGGTGCGCGAGCTGCGCATCGAGATCGACCGCTCTCGCCAGCAAGACCAGGTCGCCGAGATAACCGACAGCGACTACTTTCGCCAGCTGCAGCAGCGGGCCGAGGCCCTGCGGGCCACCTTTGGGGAGGATGGGGACTAGCAGATGTTTGGGAGCTAGGAGCAGCGATGACACGCATCATCTCAGTCCACTCGTGGCGCGGCGGCACGGGCAAGTCGAACCTTACGGCGAACCTGGCCGCCCTGCTGGCGGCGGCTGGCCAGCGCGTGGCCGTGGTCGACACCGACATCCAGTCGCCGGGGCTGCACATCCTCTTCGGCCTCAAAGGCGCGGCGATCAGACACTCGCTCAACGACTACCTGTGGGGCCGCGCGCCCATCGAAGAGGCGGCTATAGATGTGAGCGAGGCCCTGGGCGTGCCGGTGGCGGGCAAGCTCTTCCTCGTGCCGTCGAGCATCAACTCGGGCGAGATCGCGCGCGTGCTGCGCGAGGGCTGCGACGCCCGCGCCCTCACCGGCGGCCTGCGCAAGCTGGCCCGCGCCCTCAGCCTCGACGCCCTGCTGATCGATACCCACCCCGGCCTCAACGAAGAGACCCTGCTCTCGATCGCGCTCTCGCATACTCTGGTGATCATCCTGCGCCCCGACCAGCAAGACTACGAGGGCACTGGCGTGACCCTCGAGGTCGCCGGGGCGCTGAATGTGCCCAAGATGCTGCTGGTGGTCAACAAGGTGCCCGCCCTCTTCGACGCCGATGATGTGCGCGAGCAGGTCGCCCAGGCCTACGGTCGCCCCGTGGCGGCGGTCATCCCCCACTCCGACGAGATGATGGCCCTGGCCAGCGGCGGGATCTTCGCCCTGCGCTACCCCGATCACCCCATCGCCGCCACGATGCGCGAGGTCGCCCAGAGCCTGGCCGCCGAGGAGGTTGCCAATGACTAGCGGCGAGCGGCGCGATGATCTGAAGACCCTGCTGGGCGGGATGCGCGCGGCGGCCTCGCCCTTCCAGGCCGCCCTCGAGGACCTGCACGACGAGCTGCGCGCCGTGGACGAGGGCCGGGTGGCGAGCTATATCCCCGAGCTGGCCCGGGCCAACCCCGGCTGGTTCGGCATCTGCGTGGCCACGGTCGATGGGCGGGTCTTCGCCGTGGGCGACGCCGAGCAGCCCTTCACGATCCAGTCGGTCTCGAAGCCCTTTATGTACGGCCTGGCCCTCGAGGATATCGGGCGCGAGGGTATGCTCGAGCGGGTGGGCGTCGAGCCGACCGGCGACGCCTTCAACGCGATCGTGCTCGACGAGGCCACTAACCGGCCCTACAACCCTATGGTCAACGCTGGGGCGATCGCCGTGGCCGGGCATATCCAGGGCGCCGACCCGACCGAGCGCCTGAACCGGGTGCTGGCGATGTTCGAGCGCTACGCCGGGCGGCCCATCCTGATGGACGCCTCGGTCTTCACCTCGGAGCGGACCACGGGCCACCGCAACCGGGCTATCGCCTACCTGATGCGCAATTTCGGCATGATCGGCGAGCGCATCGACGAGATCCTCGACCTGTACTTCCAGCAGTGCTCGCTGCTGGTCACCTGCCGCGACCTGGCGATGATGGGCGCGACCCTGGCCAACGGCGGCGTCAACCCGGTCACCGGGGCTACGGCCATCGATCGGCGCTATGTGACCGATGTGCTGAGCGTGATGTACACCTGTGGGATGTACGATTTCTCGGGCGAGTGGGCCTACAAGGTGGGCATGCCGGCCAAGAGCGGGGTGGGCGGCGGGATCGTCGCCGTGGTGCCGGGGCGCCTGGGGATCGGCGTTTTCGCCCCGCCTCTTGACGCGCGCGGCAACAGCGTGCGCGGCGTGCGCGCCTGCGCCGCCCTGGCCGAGCGCTTTGGCCTGCACATCTTCTCCCGCCGCGATGGCCCGGACCCGCTGGCGGCGGCCCTCGAAGGGCGGGTAGAGATCTAAGATAGATCTCAAGGAGGGGTCTCCCTGAGACCCCTCCTTCGCGCGCCGCAAGCAGGGCTTGCGAGCATCTAGCTCAGGCGCACCGTCTCGGTGCCGCTGGCCGTCTCGCGGGTCTCGACGATGGTGACACGCTGGGGCGCGGCCGGGGCCTGGGGGGCGCTCATCACCGGGGCGGCGGAGGCGCGGCGGCGGCTGAAGCGACCGACCAGCGCCATGGCCCGGGCCTCGACCTCGGCCTCGCGACCACGCATCAGCAGGCTGGCGCCGCCGAGCAGCAGCGCGCCCGGGAAGATAAAGTCGACCAGCATCAGCACGGCCAGGCCCAGGCCCCAGAGCGCGGCCTGCACGGCCTCTCCAGTGCGGCCGATCGCCTTCTGACGCTGGTAGATGACCACGCCGCCCGCGGCGAGCAGCGCCGACGGGATGGCCCACCACAGGTGGAAGATTGTGACGAGGCCGAAGGCAATCAGGGCGATCCCGGCGTAGCGGGCCTGCTTCTTGTTGAGGTTCACTGCGCTATCCTTACTATCGCTGCCGCCTCGTCCTCGCGCCCGTTGCGCTGGCCGTCCGGCGTTCTGTCTGTTCTACGCCGGCCGGGCCGCCAGTGTTGCAGGCTGTTCGTTGCGCGGACCCTACCCCGGCTCGCCGGCTATCAGGCCGCGCCTGATCGCGTCGGCGGCGACGACGATCGAGCTAGGGGCGAGGAGCATAGGCGCGCCGAGGGCAGCGGCCTG
>JAAXUL010001469.1 GCA_013336035.1 Chloroflexales bacterium | reverse complement strand
CACGGTCTCACGCGCTCGGCGAAGCGAGCAGAGCGAGCGCCCGCCGAAGCGAGCAGAGCGAGCGCCCGCCGAAGCGAGCAGAGCGAGCGCCCTCTGCGTCGCCCAGTGGATCCCGCGCAAGGGCGTACTCGAGCTGGCGCGGGCCTGGGCGCGCGTGGCCCGCCCCGGCTGGCGCCTCGAGCTGGTCGGCGAGACCGACGTCGACCCGGCCTACGCCGCCGCGACGCGCGCCGCCCTGGCCGCCGCCCCCGCCGGCTCTGTCTTGGTGCGCGGCCCCGTTGGCGATGGCGAGCTGGCGCGGGCCTACGGGGCGGCCTCAATCTTCGCGATGCCGTCGCGCTACGAGGGCTACGGCATCGCCTTCGCCGAGGCGCTGGCCTGCGGGCTGCCCGTGGTGGGCTGCGCTGTCGGCCCGGTGCCCACCCTCGTCGGTCCGGCGGCCGGCCTGCTCGTGCCCCCCAACGATGAGCGGGCGCTGGCCGGCGCCCTCGCGCGGCTGATGGGCGACGGACGGCTGCGCGCCCGCATGTCGGCGGCGGCCCTGGCCCGCGCCGCCGCGCTGCCCACGTGGTCCGAGTGCGCGGAGCGCTTCCTCGGCGCGGTCAGGGCGGCCATCGTCGCGCGGGGCGCCGCCGCGGTTGCCTGACGCCGGCCGTGCCATCCTAGAGCGCCGCTTGTGTTCGGCAGCGCTATGCTGTGACCCGTGACCGGGCCGGAGCCACGGAGCGCGCATCACGTGCAATCAAATGGCGCCAGGGCAAAATAAGTGAACCGCTAGCCGGCCGGCGCACCAGCATCTCGCGTATACTCTGTGCTGGCTTCGACAACGCCGCGAGCGCCTGGAGGGTCCCAATGGTAGAGCCATTCGACATCCTGTTCGAGCCCGTGCGGATCGGCCCGCTCACCGCGCCGAATCGCTTCTACCAGGTGCCCCACTGCAATGGGATGGGCCACCGTATGCCGCGCAGCCTGGCGGCTATGCGCGGGGTGAAGGCCGAGGGCGGCTGGGGCGTCGTCTGCACCGAGGAGGTCGAGATCCACCACAGCAGCGACCTGGCGCCCTACATCGAGGGGCGTCTCTGGGACGATAGCGATATCCCGGCCCTGGCCCTGATGGCCGAGGCGGTGCATCGCCACGGCGCCCTCGCCGGCATCGAGCTGACCCATAACGGCCACGACGCGCCAAACTACTACTCGCGGGCGACGCCCATCGGGCCGCGCGCCGTGGGCCTTATGGGCGGCACGGGTTTCGAGCCAGGCCAGGCCCGGCGGATGGACCGCGAGGACATCCGCGACCTCAGGCGCTGGCACCGCGCCGCCGCCCTGCGCGCCAAGCAGGCCGGCTTCGACCTGGTCTACTGCTACGCCGGCCACGGCCTGAGCCTGGCCATGCACTTCCTGCTGCGCCGCTACAACGACCGCACCGACGAGTACGGCGGCAGCCTCGCCAACCGCGTGCGGCTCCTGCGCGAGCTGATCGAGGACACGAAGGATGCGGTCGGCGACACCTGCGCGGTGGCGGTGCGCCTGGCGGTCGACGAGCTGCTCGGCGACGAGGGGCTCACGAGCCAGGGCGAGGCTTACGAGATCGTCGCCATGCTCGCCGACCTGCCCGACCTGTGGGACGTCAACGTCGCCGGCTGGAGCAACGACTCGGCGACCTCGCGCTTCGAGCAGGAGGGCTTCCAGGAGCCATATATCGCCTTCGTCAAGGGCCTCACCAGCAGGCCGGTGGTGGGGGTCGGCCGCTACACCTCGCCCGAGGCCATGGTCTCGGCGATCCGGCGCGGCGTGCTCGACCTGATCGGCGCCGCCCGCCCCTCGATCGCCGACCCCTTTCTGCCGGCGAAGATCCGCGCGGGGCGGGTCGAGGACATCCGCGAGTGCATCGGCTGCAACATCTGCGTGACTGCTGACATGAAGTGTCTGCCCATCCGCTGCACCCAGAACCCGACTATGGGCAGACACTTCATGTCAGCAG
>JAAXUL010001468.1 GCA_013336035.1 Chloroflexales bacterium | reverse complement strand
TCACCCAGGTGGCACTGATCGCCTGGCAGCACATCAACTTCTACGGCCGCTACGAATTTACGAGCCGGGTGGCGCCCATTGATCTGGAGCGGGTCGTCGCGGTGCTGCTCCAGAGCACGAACAGCGGGGCGGAGCACGTAGCCTAGCCAAGCGTGTATCCGGTAGCGTTTGCTTTAGTCTATTGGGGGTCCTGCAAAAACCCCCATGCAGGCTTGGCGGCGGCCCGGGCCAGAGGCAGACTTGGCGGGCGTCCGAAAGGGGTCGATCAGAAGAAGCAGAAAGCAGCGTTGGCGTTGAAGAAGGATGCGGGCTACAGCATCCGCGAGATCTGTGAGATTGTGGGTATCTCGCGCAATACGTACTACAAGTACACACGTGCGGATGCAACGTCGCACCCACCCCCACGTTGTGCGCCAGGCTCCACCGAGTCCATCCCGCTACCGCAAGCCGGGGAGAGCCGTAGCGGAGAGGAACGCAGCGGGTGAGCAGCGGCTATTCGTGCCCGGCCCCCCCGACTTTTTAGTGCTCTCGATCGGTGGCGCAGGATTGACAAGATGTCGCCGGAGACGGGGCGACGGGGGCGCGAGCCCACCTGCGCTCCTTCGCCGGCAGGCACCGTGATACAATGCCTGCGCCAGGTGTGTCGATATATTGAGGGCGCCCGGGGGGACGGCGCGATCCGGTTTAACCTATGGGCAGCACTTTCTCTCATCTGCAGGTCCACTCAGGCGGCCTCGCCCCAGACGAGGCCCTGCGCCATGTGGCGGAGGCCCTGGCGGGGGTAATGTCCGCCCAGGGCTACACCGAGGCCGCGGCGGATGACGCGGGCGAGCTGAGCTTTGTCCTCGTCGCTGCGGCGCCGTGGGTGGGCGTGTACGGCAGCCTCGCTGCGCAGCCGCCCGCGGGGCCTGGCGACCCCCGGGCCTTGCTCTCCCGCGAGGCCGGCGCCCCCGTGGTCGCGCTCAGCGTCCACGACAGCGATCTGCTCGAGCTCCACCTGTTTCGTGGGGGGCGCCTGGCCGCTAGTGCCAGCAATTGGCCCGGCTACTTCGCTGGCGACCCCCCGCCCGAGGCTCCAGCCCTCGCGCCCGGGGCCCTGAGGGGCCTGGCCGGCCTGCTCGCCCCCGGGGCGAGCCCCGATGAGCTGCAGGCGGCGTGGGGACAGTGGCGCCCCGCCGAGGGCGCAGAGCGTCTGCTGGCTCGCCTGGCCCCCCTGCTGGGCTGGGAGCCGGCCCTCATCACAGCCGGGCCCGACACGCTGCCGCCCGCCGCGGTCGCGGCAGGAGTCCGACTGGCCTTCAGTAGGGCCGGACAGCCCGGGGCGGACGAGCCGCCGGTCTTCGGTCACGCCGCAGGCAGCGGCCCACGGTTCAAGGCCCAGGTGGGCCAGGCCATCGCCGCCGAGGCCCAGGTGCACAACACCGGCGGCCCGTCGCAGGGGCTAAGCCTTGTAGTGTGGGGCAGCGCCCTCGCCCGCGGCCTGGTCGCCCTTGAGGGCGGCGCCGTGACGGTGGGCGGGCTGACTCCGAGCGCCCAGGAGCCCCTGGCCCTCAGCTCAGTTGAGAGCGCCCAGGGCCTCCTCGCCGTAGCCACCCTACCCGACCTCGCACTGCCCCGCGGCTACACGAGCGTGGCCGCCGCCGTGGCCGATGCGCCAGGGCGGCCCGAGCAGGCCGTGGCCGCCTGGGCAGCCGCCCAGATCACCGTCAGGCTCCAGGCCCAGGCCCTCGCCGCGGGCAGGGGCGAGCTGCACATCGGCTTTGTGCCCGCCGCCAACCCCGACGCCGGGCAGGCAGTGTGGAGCCTGACCCTTGAGGTGGGGCCAGCCCCTGTTTGATACGGGCGCCGTCGAGCCAACACCCCGCGCCGAGGGCCTACGGTACGGCGAGGTTCAGCGGGATGGTCGGCCAGAGGGGCGGGAAGAGCGACGGGATCATCCTGACGCCGCGGTAGATCAGGTAGCCGACGCCCACTGTGGCCGCG
>JAAXUL010000085.1 GCA_013336035.1 Chloroflexales bacterium | reverse complement strand
ATCGGCAACGATCAATCCGCCCTTGACGAGTAGGCTGGCTGAACCGGAAAGCGGAGCGCGGTGAAAGTCGCACGCTCCGTTTGGAAGGGGGGAAAGACTGCAAAGTCCTACCTATCCTTACCATTCAGTAGACGACAAGCGAAAGGCAGGATACGCTTGGCTGGGACCCAACTTCCAGGAAGGAACCCGCCATGCGCAACCTGCCACGGTCGATTATACAAGTCCTCCGTCGGTTCGAGCTGCTGTTCAGCGAGCGGGTATGGGAATGGGCCAAGCTCCTGCTTATCGGCGCCATCCTGGCACCGGGCAAGCGCACCGTGACGGCTGTGCTGCGCGTGATGGGGTTGAGCGACGAGCACCAGTTTCAGAACTACCACCGGGTACTCAACCGGGCGGTCTGGTCGCCACGCGCTGTCAGCCGGGTGCTGTTGCGCCCGCTGGTTTCGGCCTTTGTGCCCCCCGAGGCGCCCATCGTGCTCGGCCTCGCCGATCATATCGAGCGTCGCCGCGGTGTGAAGATCAAGGCCCGGGGCATCTACCGCGATGCGGTGCGCTCCAGCAAGTCCTTCTTCGTGAAGACCAGCGGGCTGCGCTGGCTGTGCATGATGCTGCTCGTGCCGATCCCCTGGGCGCAGCGCGTGTGGGCGCTGCCGTTTCTGAGCGTGCTGGCAGCCTCGGAACGCTACCATCAGGAGCGCGGGCAGCGCCACAAGACGCTCATCGACTGGGCGCGCCAGATGATCACCCAGGTGCGGCGCTGGCTGCCCGACCGGCTGCTTGTGGTCGTGGCCGACAGCACCTACGCCGCCCTCGAGCTACTGGCCGCCACTCAGGGCTTGCCGCAGCCGGTCACGGTGATTACCCGGCTGCCTCTGGATGCGGGGCTCTACGACCCAGCCTCGCCCCGACAGCCCGGTCAGCGCGGACGCACACCCCAGAAAGGCAAACGCCAGCCGACCCTGCTCGCTCGCCTGACAGACCCCACCACGGACTGGCAGACCGTCACGGTGCAGTGGTATGGCGGCCTCACCCGCACAGTGCGGCTGGCCACGGGGACGGCTCTCTGGTATCACAGTGGCAAGCCCCTGGTCGAGATACGCTGGGTGCTGATTTGTGACCCGGAGGAGAAGTTCCTTCCCCAGGCCCTGCTCAGCACCGATACGGCTCATAGCCCCATCCCGATCGTGACGTGGTTCGTGCAGCGCTGGCAGCTGGAGGTCACCTTCGAGGAAGCTCAGGCGCACCTGGGCATCGAGACCCAGCGCCAGTGGTCCGACTTGGCCATCCTGCGCACGACACCGGCGCTGTTGGGGCTGTTCTCGCTGGTTACGCTGTTCGCCCATCACCTGCTCCATGGGCAGCCAGGCCCGGTGCGCCAGGCCGCCTGTACTGCTTCCCGTCCTCGTGGCTCTCCCGAGATCTTGCTGATCGGTTCGGGGCAATGGCTTTAGAACGCCAACCGCTTCCGCTGGTTTACACGGTTTTGGGCTTGGATCAGCAAAAGGCCGGGAGAGCCTCATATCCTCCGGTTTCAATACTGCTCCTCACCCGCGGGGGCGGGAAGGGATCGTCTTGACGAGAATCACGTCTTTGGGTCACGGGCTGGGGCGCGGATCACCGACAGCTCGAAGGTTTCGCCTCGTGGCTGGGCGTAGTCCACCGGCAGGGTGAACATACCGCACTCAAAGGCGGCATTTTCGTGGCAGGGCTGCCAGGCAATTGGGCGGGACCGGTCGCGTGCGGCGCTATCGGTTGTGACGTTGGACTCAGGTGGCGCGATGGGGTCAGCCTGGGCCATGAGCAGGCTCAGGAGCGCCACCACCAGCAGGGTGGACAGCCAGGAGATGTGTCGCATCAGGGTGTTCCTCGTGTCGTCAGGTAAAGGCATCACCAGTCGAACCCCAGCGTAGCGGCACATTGCTGACAAGCCATTGACAGCTGATCGCAAGCACACGTGTTTGTGTCAATGATTTGTCAGGCTCTATTGGGTAGGCTCGCTCTGGTTCATCGCCTGGAGCGAAGAGCTACTGTTAGCCCCTGGCAGCGCGAGCCGCTGCCGACGGCTACGGCGGTATTCACCAAAGTAAAAGGAGACAGACCCGTATGCAGCGCACACGTACCCCGCTCGCCGTCACGGGCGCCGCGGTCGTCAGTATCGGCACCGCCCTGGCCCTGGTGTTCAGCAGCCTTACCCTCGGCGGGGCCGGCCGCGCTGAGGCCCAGGCCGCGCCGACGCCTGTCGCCACAGCCGTACCAGCAGTGACGGAAGCACAGCCCGCCGTCCCCGGGGTTGACGCGCAGCTGTTCGCGCGCACCGAGCTCTACTTCGGCAGCGAGCGCCCCGGCCCCGACGTTTCGCCGCGCGAGTTCGCGCAGTTTCTCGACAAGGAGATTACCCCGCGCTTCCCCGACGGGCTGACGCTGCTCACCGGCCGCGGCCAGTTTCGCGAGGCCGACGGCACGATCGTCGAGGAGACCAGCTTCGTACTGATCCTCTTCTACCCGTATGAAGACCGGGCGGAGGCCAGCGCACTGGTTGAGGAGATTCGCCGGTTGTACACCGAGCAGTTCGACCAGGAGTCGGTGCTGCGCGTGGATGACCCGCGGCCAGTGCATATGTCCTTCTAGCCTGTATCGATCGCTTGACTGAAACCAATGCATACCGTTTGGCCGGCTGCTCGTGGCACTTGGCGAGCTCCAAATCCCGGCCGAGCAGATTGACCACGCCGCCCCGTTCGTCGCGGCGCCGCCGGCGGCCCGCACTCCCGCCTTCGGGCGCCACCTCGTCACGATGGGCAACTGCGCCGACTGCCACGGCGCAGCGCTCTCGGGCGCGCCAAGCATCGAGCCCGGCGCGCCGCCCGCCCCGAATCTCACCCCCGGCGGTGTGCTCGGCGGCAGGAGCGAGACGCAGTTTCTCACGGCGCTGCGCACCGCGGCGACCCCCAGCGGGCACAGCCTGAGCAGCGCGATGCCCTGGCAGCTCACGGGTCAGCTCACCGACGAGGAGCTCGGGGCAATCTTCGCCTATCTTCAGTCATTGCCGCCACGGGCCTACAACAGCGACCAGCCCCTGGCCACGAGCGAAGCAAACACTATACGACAGGGAGGCAATCCATGACCACTGCGATCGAGACCAACAAGGCGCTGCTCGCCCAACTGTTCGAGGCGATCAATCGCGCCGACTTCGCCCTGCTCGATCCACACCCCGGCTTCTATGAGACCCGCCAGTACGTGCCGCCGATGCACCAGCTGTTCGTCAACTGGCAGACCACGCACATGCAGCAGATCGCCGAGGGCGACCTCGTGTTCAGCTACGGCGCCGTAGAGATGACCCACCGCGGCCCGTTCGCAGGCGTCGTGCCCACCGGAAAGCGAATCGCCCTGGAGCTGTGGAGCCTCGACGAGGTGCGCGATGGCGTTGTGGTACAGCACAACAGCGCCAGCACCTGGGCCGACGTGCTCCGGCAGCTCGGCGTGCCGGCCTTCCAGCCCTGGCCCCCGCGGGTGCCGGGAACCCTCTCGCACGGTGTCGACGTGCCGGCGGCGCGCCAGCAGGCCAACAAGGCTGCCGTCCGTGAGCTGCTGGACGCCCTCAGCCGCGGCACGTTTGGCGCCGCCGTCGTAGCGGCCGGCCCCGGCGAGCTGAGCGACCGCTTTGTCGAGCTGCGGCGCGCCTTTCCCGACCTGTCGCTCACACCGCTGGTGCAGATTACCGAGGGCGACCTGGTGGTCACGCGGGCGGAGCTGCGAGGCACCCATCTCGGCCCACTCTATGGCATTCCGGCGACGGGTAAGACACTGCGCTGGGAGTTCTTCTGCCTCATGCACGTCGCCGACGGTGTCATCGTGGCTCAGCAAAGCTCGCCAGACTGGAACGACGCCCTGGCGCAGCTCGGCTTGCTCGCGATGTAACCAACCCCTATCCCATCTGGCTGAGCGCGCCGCGCTGCGCAGCGCGACGTCGCTCTGCCAGGGATGGATACGCCCCAAGGAGGGACGCCCGTATGCTTACCCGGCTCCGTACCACCACTGCTCCGACCTCCACGGCAACTCCGCTCGCCGCCGGCGAGCGACTCGCCAACGTGGACGTCCTGCGTGGATTCGCGCTCTTCGGCATCCTGCTCGTGAACATAGCGCTGTTCAAGGCGCCGGCGATTGTCCAGGCCGCGGCGCCCGCCGCCACCAACGCACTCGACCAGCTTGCGGCGCAGGCGATCAATCTGTTCGCCGAAGGCAAGTTCTTCACCCTGTTCTCATTCCTCTTCGGCTTTGGCGTTGCAGCCCAGCTGGTGCGCGCTCGGCAGCATGGCGTGCCCTTCGCCTCGCGCTACCTCCGCCGGCTGCTGGTGCTGCTGCTGATCGGTGTGGCCCACGCCACGCTGCTCTGGTACGGCGACATCCTGGTGACCTACGCCCTGCTCGGCTTCGTCCTGATCCTGTTGCGCGACGCATCGCCGCGGACTCTGCTGGCCTGGTCTCTGGCCCTGCTCGCGGGCATGACCTTGCTGCTTGGCGCCGCGATCGTCGTTGTGGAGCTTCAGCGGGCCGACCCGGTGGCCGGCGCGGCGATCCTCGCGGCGGAGCGCGAGCAGCTGGCGTCGGTACAGGCAGAGATCGCGCGCGACACGACGCTCTACCGGGAGGGTAGCTACTGGGAGCTCGTCGCGGCCAGGTCCCTCCCCCCCGTCGGCCTGATCTACAACCTCGTCACGCAGGGCATTCCGGTGCTGGCGATGTTCCTGCTCGGGATGTATGTCGGCAAGGGGGGCATCCTCTCCGATCCTCCAGCGCACCATGCGCTGCTGCGCCGGGTGCGCTTGTGGGGGCTGCTGCTCGGCCTCACGCTCAGCACGCTGCTGGTGTTCGCCCAGACACAACTCAGCCTCTTCGCCGGGCTCGGCGCGCTCCTGCTCGCGCACTCGCTCACCGGACCGCTGCTGGCCATGGGCTACGCTGCCACCATTGTCCTGCTGCACGAGCAGCCGCGCTGGCGCTCACTGCTCGCACCACTCGGCGCCGCTGGGCGTATGGCGCTGACGAACTACCTGCTCCAGACCCTGGTCTGCACCACCCTGTTCTACGGCTATGGGTTTGGGCTCTACGGACAGGTCGGGGCGGCTCAGGGCGCGGTGCTTACCGCGGTGATCTTCGTGCTCCAGGTCGCCTGGAGCGACTGGTGGCTGCGCCGCTTCCAGTTCGGCCCCGTCGAGTGGCTCTGGCGCACCCTCACCTACGGCCGCGCCCAGCCCATACGCCGGAACGCTGAGGCCGCACTCGCGCGCTGACGCGCCAACCCGGCCGTGCTCCCGGCAGCGGCGCGGCAGGCGGCCCGGACGATATCGCCCCTTGCTCTGTATGTGAGCGAGGGGCGCGCGTGCGTGCCAGTGCCTGACTCTCGCCGACCCAGCGTTGAGACTGCATCCGATGCCGTACACTAATCTCAGCCATAGGTCTGATTGCGCCAGCTCCCAGCTCTGATACAAGTGCCCTGCCAGCTACACGGGCCGGTTCGCCTGGAAGGGAAGGCACTGTTGCGGGTGACACAAGCCTCTGCAGCCGAAGCGTCAGCTGAGCAGCTCCACATCGCTCTCCTGGGCCCTCCATCGGTGATATGGGCCGGTCAGGCGGTGTCGGTCCCGCGTCGCCAGGCTCGTGCGCTGCTCTACCGCCTCGCCGCCCCGGCCCCTGGCGCTGCGCCGATGCTCCCCCGCGACCATCTTTGCTTCCTGCTCTGGCCCGATCTGCCGCAGAGCGCCGCCCGCCGCAACCTCAGTGTGGTGATCGCCCAGCTGCGGCGCGCCCTGCCGCGACCGGAACTGGTGATCACGTCCGGCGATACGGTTGGCCTGCGTGAGCATGGTATCGGCTCCGACGCCGCCACCTTCGTCGCCCTGGTCCCAAACGCCCTGCGCGCCGGCAGCCTTGCCGACCTCGCGGCGGCGGCGAGCCTATACCGAGGCCCCTTCCTCGATGGTTTCTCGCTGCCCGACGCCCCCGAGTTCGAGGCCTGGGCCGACGGGGAGCGGCAGGCCTGGGAGCGACGCTACCTCGATACGCTGACGACCCTCGTCGCCGGCTACCGGGCCGAGGGAGCCTACCCCGAGGCGATCGCAGCAGCGCAGCAAGCCCTGACGATCGACCCGCTCTCGGAAGAGCTGTATCGCGCCCTGATCGCCCTCTACGCCGCCCAGGGCAACCGCGCCGCAGCCCTGCGCCAGTTCGAGCGCTGCGTCACGGTGCTCGAACATGATCTTGGGGTCGACCCGCTGCCCGAGACCCGCGCGCTCTACGAGGCCGTGCGCGACGGCCAATATGCGGCATCGCCCCCTGCCGGTGTTTCCTCGAGCGCCCAGGCCGCTCGCCACGTAACGGCGGCTAACCCGCCGATCCCATTCACACCTGCGCACCCCCCCACCCCCCTCGGCGACCTGCTTGGCCGCGGCGAGGAGCTTGCGGCCTTGGGCGCTTTGCTCGCGGCCCCGGCCCGGCGGCTGATTACCCTCACGGGGCCTGGGGGCAGCGGCAAGACTCGCCTCGCCCTGGAGCTGCTGCGCAACCTGGAGCGCGACATGCCCGATGGCGCCGTGTTCGTGCCCCTGGCCTCGCTGCGCGATCCGGCGCTGCTGATCGAGGTTGTGGCTCAGGCGTGCGGCCTGACTGGCGTCGGTGCCCCCTCGCCCGCGGCGGCCCTGCGCGCCGCCCTCGCCGGCCGGCGGGTGCTGCTCGTGCTCGACAATATGGAGCACCTCCTGCCGGCCGCCCCGGCCCTGACCGAGCTGCTCAGCGACCTGCCGAAATTACGGCTGCTCGTCACCAGCCGCCGCGTGCTGCACCTGTCGGGCGAGCAAGTCTTTCCGGTGCCGCCGCTGCCGCTGCCCGACCTCGCCCGGCTCCCAACGTTCGACGAGCTTGCTGCCCAACCTGCGGTCGCGCTGCTGGTGAGCCGCACTCGGGCGTTGAACCCACAGTTCGCGCTGACGACCGAAAACGCCGCAGCCCTGGCTGCGATCTGCGTCCGCCTGGATGGCCTGCCCCTGGCGCTGGAGCTCGCCGCCGCGCGGCTGCGGTTGATGTCGGCCCACGCCCTGCTCCGACGGCTCGACCGCCGGCTCGTGCTGCTGACCCAGGGGCCGCAGGATCTGCCCGAGCGCCAGCGGGCGTTGCGCAGCGTGATCGCCTGGAGCGAGGCGCTACTCGATAGCGCGGCCCGCACCCTCTTCGCTGCGGCCGCCGTCTTCGCCGGCAGCTGGACCCTCGACGCCGCAGAGGAGCTGGGGCGTGTGAGCGGTCACCCCACCCTCCGCGCGCCCCAGGGCACGCTCGACGCCCTGACCGCCCTGGTCGACGCGAGTCTGGTCCAGCAGGTGGTCGGCGCCGACGGCGAGCCGCGTCTGGCGCTCCTTGAGACCATCCGCGAGTACGCGCTCGAACGGCTGGAAGCTCAGGGAGCCGCCGCGCAGATCGCCGAGGCGCACGCGGCAAGCTACGCCCGGCGGGCCTCCCAGGCGGCCGCAGGCCTCAGCACGGTCGAGGCGGCCGCCTGGCTGGATCGGCTTGCCGACGACGAGCCGAACATGCTCGTCGCCCTGGAGCACGCCCACACTCACGCCGCGTCGGAGACGGTTCTGCGGCTGCTGGAAGCGCTGGTGCGCTTCTGGGCCGTGCGCGGGCAGCTCTATGAGGGACGCTACTGGCTCGAGCGCACCCTGCGGCCTCTCGCGGAGGAAACAACTGAGGATTCTGGCCAGGCTGCGCGCCGCCTCGCGATGGTCTGCCTAATGAGTGCCGAACTCTTCTTCTTGCAGGGGGAGTATGCCACGGCTGTCCCATTCTTGGAGGCGAGTGTCGCCCGCTGGCGCACGCTCGCTGAGCCGGGCTGGCTCGCCATCTCATTGACCACCCTCGCTGGCGCTCATGCCCTGTCCGGCGAGCTGCACGCTGCGGCCGCCCCGTTCGCGGAGGGCGAGGCCGTGGCGGGCACTGCGGGAGATGACACAGCGCGGGCGTGGCTGGCGCTGGATTATGGCCGCGACGCACGCCACCGCGGGCAGCCGCGGGAGGCCTGCCGTTGGCTGAGCGAGGCGGCGCGGCACTACCGCACGGCGGGCGATCAATGGTACCTCACCCACACCCTGCTTGACCTGGCACCCGTGCTCTTATCGCTCGGCGAGGAGGCCGCGGCTGAGGCCAGCGCCGCGGAGGCGCTGGCGATCGCGCGACAGCTGCGAAGCCAGAGTGCGATCGCCAACGCGCTGAACGAACTGGGCGAGATCGCCCGCTACCGCGGGCGCGATTCGGAGGCCGAGGCGTACTACCGGGAGAGCCTGGAGCTGATGGGCCGCATGGGTAGCCGCGCGGAAGCTCCCCGGCTGCGCCACAACCTGGCCCACCTCGCGCTGCGCCGCGGCGACCTGTCGAGTGCGGCCCAGGGCTTCGCCGAGAGCCTGGCGGCGTTCGCTGAACGGCGGATCGAGCGTGGGGTGATGGAGGGCCTGGTCGGGCTAGCGGCGGTCGCCACCGCGCAGGGGTGCCCGCTGGACGCGGCGCGGCTCTGGGGTGCGGCGGCGGAGCTGGCGGCGGCGGAGCACTGGGAGCTCTGGCCCCCAGACCAGCTGGCATATGCTGGGGCGGTGTCACAGGCTCAGGTGCAAAGCGAGCCGCGGGCGTTCGAGGCCGCCTGGCAGGAGGGCCGCGCACGCTCATTGGAGGCGGCCCGCGCCCTCGCGGCCGAGGTTGTGGAGCAGGCGACCGTCGCGGTAACTGGCAGTGCGCTGTAGCGACAGGAACTGCTCCGGCAACGGGTGTCTTCGGGCCGCCACCCTTGCTGCGTGAGCGGCGCCGGCCGACCACCAGCACTCTGTCGGATGGGGAGCAGCAGTAGATGGGGCAATCGGGCGCGTCACGCTCGGTCACCGGCCCTGTCGTACTATGCACGTTGCTCGGCCGGAGACCTGACGCTTCATTCTCCAAAGTTCAGCTACAACCATATGTGAGGCAAGGCCTTGTAATGCGCGTTGCAGGCTCGTCTCAGTGACCCGCCGGCGCGACGACACGCCCACATCCGTCCACTGGACGCCGATCAGCGCCAGGTTGGTGAGATCGGTCACGGCCCATAGCGCCCGCTCGCCCCAGAGGAAGATCGGAGCGACGCACAGGTGCCGCGACCGCTCGCAGCGCGAATTGCTCACGTTGGTCTTGGTGGCCTCCATTGTCGCCATATCGGCGGGGGGGCACCATCTGAAGCGCCTGCTGCACCTCCGGGGCGGCGCGGGCGATCTCCACGGCCAGGGCCGCCAGGTGCGGCGGCACGTCGGGCTGCACATCGGGGAGCGTCGCCACGTCGAGGATCGCTCCGGACTCCACGTCGCTGATCACGGTCGTCGTGCTATTGCTGCCGAAGCTGTACAGCACCGTCTTGTAGCAGCGCCGGCCCTGGCAGGCACTCGTCGACTCGGTTAGGTCGCCCTCGGTGGTCGGCACCACGTCGAACACCTCGACCAGCAGCGGGTCGCCGCCTCCAGCGGTGTAGGCCAGGCCGCGCACGCGCTGATCTGCAAGCACCTGGGCCTGGACGTGCTGGGCTTCCGCGTCGAGGCCTGCGAGCGGCAGGATGGGGGGCGTTGCGGCCAGGGCCGCGGCGATAGCATCCCGGCGCTTGCGCACCGCAGGGATATCCGGGGTGACGCGCCGGGCCAGCTCTGGGGCCGGCAGCGTAGGGCGAGGGCCTGACGATTCCGGGGGCGGGGTGGCCGCCGGCAGCGGGGTTGGGTCGGCTGCTGAGCTGGCACAGGCAGCAAGGGCGAGGGCCAGCAGGAGGGCCAGAGCGGGCCAGAGGCGCATGTTACAATCCTTCCCGATGCCTTCTGATGGCAAAAAAGCGGCACGCCGACGGCTGTCTGCTCCCCTCATGATGGTAGCCGCGATAGGCGCCGCCTGGCTCTTGCTCCTCGTGCTGGTGTGTGCCTCAGCGCCTCCCCCGCCGGCGATGTCCTCGGATCGTGCCCTCGTCGATCTGGGTGCTGCGCTTTCCGCAGAGCCGGCTCTGAGCGGCAACGGCACTCAGTCCTGCGCCTCGTGCCACCAGGGTGCCAGGGCGTTCACTGACGGGCGCCCGACGGCGCTAGGCAGCACGGGTGAGGCCAACACGCTCAACACGGCGTCGCTGGTAAACGCCGGCGAGCTGCCGGCCCTTGGCTGGGCCAGGCCAGATCTTACCAGTCTGGAGGCACAGATCGCCGTGCCCCTCTTCGGCACGCACCCGGTAGAGCTGGGGGCAGGCGGCCACTAATGTTCATCGATTATAAACACGGGATTCACACGTGCTTGCTATACTCCCAGATAGAACTGCACCACAGCAGACGCGGCGATGAATGATGCAGTCCCATCCCCAACTCCCCCCGCCGCTCCCCGACTTCCCCCCGGCCGCCGTTATCGGCGGCCTTTCCACATTTTTGCCCTGAACCAGATCGGGCGTTACGCACTGGATGCTTGCGGCCAGTGGGTCCCTACGCGGGATGCGCTTCGCCGACGGCGTGGGCGTCGGGCTCGGTGTACTCGAGCTCTGCCTCAACCCGCGCGCCGTCGATGGTCACGCTCACACCGGTTAGCTGGGCTGCCTCGGGCGGGCCGCCGAGCTGGGCGAAGCGCCGCTCCAGCTCGGCGTTCAGGGTTGGGGTCCGCACACTCGCCTCGGGCATCAGCGCTCGCCACAGCAGCTCCTGGATTATGGTGTCGCTCAACTCGATGCGCACCGCAAAGACCGTCATAGTGGCCTCCTTAAACCTCAACCGCTGCGGCCACCTGCACATTGCATTCCATCCCCGGGCAGCACAGCCGCGCAGACAGGCACTGCACGCCAAGCAGAAATCGTCCGTGGCATACTGCATCCTACCTCTGCTCGACTGGGCCTTGGTCGTAACCTCGCGCTTCCACTGAACCCCGAGCGACATCGCTGAGGCACAGGGAGCGGCCGCTTACACCATCGGCGCCTGTTCGATGCTGCTGCGGGCCTCCGCACAGCGCCCCGTGAGGTACGAGCGGGCGCTGAGGGCCACGTAGGTGGCACAGGTCGAGGCCATGAGGGCGCGGGCGGCCTTCGCGCGGGGGTTGGGAGCGGCCCCGCGCCGCCGGCCCATGAACGCCCCGGCGATGCCGAGGGCCGCCACGAGCATTGCCGTGTGCATAGCCCCCGCCCGGGCATTCGGGCGGTGGGCCAGGGCGCCCAGGAGGGCCAGGATGCCGCCGGGGATGGTCGGGATGAGGGCGGTCTTGCTAGCCTTCCCAGAGGCGACATAGCCGGCGATGCCCTGAAAGATCAGGGCAATACCGAAAGCGATCGTGGTCATGGGCATAAAAGGCCTCCTCTGCAAGAGCCTGGGGCTCAGACCGATGCGCTCGCCGCGGGTCGTGTTGCCTAGAGCCTGATTCTCCTCGCTGTGGTGTCTTTGTGAGGGCCGGGAGGTGCCCTGCCCTAAGCCCCTCCCCACCTATCCAGGCAGGACTCACGGGACTGTCGTTGACCTCGGAGGGCTGCCTTCGATGCTTATATCGTCGCAGAAGACCGGCGAGAGGTTGCCCTGGTCATCCCGGAACTGCACCGTCACATAGAAGCCAATCCAGTTGATGGCAACCTGGATGGGGTACTGACGGGCGGGCATGAAGGGCTCCCAGGTGATCGCCGCGAGATCGTCCTCGTTGACGCAGCCTCCACCATACCTCGTTGCCACGCGCATCGCGTCCACGTTCCCCGCCGTGCTCGTGGCGACAAAGGCCACGGCGACCTCAATGGTCGCACCTGCCGTGCCACCAGCACAGCATCCCCCGCCTGCGATCTCCACCGAGCCGGTTACCGGGGAGGTGGCTGGGGCCGATGGAATCGGCGAGGACGCGTCGGTACTCGTGAGGGTAGGAGAGGGCGAGGAGGGGGCTGGGATCGGCGACGGCGCCGTAGTGCCCGTGAGCGTTGGGGAGGGTATGGTGGTCACCGGAACTGCTGAGGGCTCCAGCGTGCCTGTCGAAGCGGGGGGCGTGATGGTTAGGCCCGTGGTGGCTGCGGGGGGTGCGCCACACGCAGTGAGCAGGCATGCGGTGAAGACGATCCAGACCACGATGTGGAAGGCCCGTCGCATAATGACTCCTGTGATCCTGGCGGCGCAGCGTCGTCATCAGGAAAATCCTCGGCGGCACATCCCGCTTTCGGTGGTAATCGCTGAGATGTTGAACTGTCGTGCGGGCTAGCAGCGCAAGATGCATGGCGGAAGTGGATCAGCAGGCGGATCTATGCTCATCATAACACCTAAATTTCGCCCCATTTGACGGCAATGTGCGAGGGACGGAGCAGCACATCCAGGCTACGCGCCTGGCCACGCACCAGCGGGGCGTGCTGGTTGAGCAGCACCCCGATCAGGCGGCCGCGCGCATTCCGTACCAGGGCCCCGCTGATATGGAAGACATCGCGCACCATGCGCAGCATCCCATCGCCCGATGATCGAGCACCAGCTCGAGTGGTTGCCCGGTTTCCACAATGACGGTTTGTGGCAGCAGGGTCGAGAGGAGCACGGCATACTCCCACTGCCCGTTCTTGAGCTTCCAGGGCACGGCGATCCGCCCGAACGGGCGGAGGTATTCCAGGGCGGGCGCGCTAACCCAGCCCACCTGGCGTCCCGCGATGCTGGGGTCATCGAACCACTCCGTGACGGTCTGGCCCAATTTGCGCGCCCGTTGACGCGAATCGTCTTTGCCGTGGAACTGATAGCCTCGCTCCAGGGCCCAGTTGACATCGTCGATGCTGCCGCCCCCGCATCGACGCGCAAGATGGTTCGCTGGCGCCGGGTCGCATCTAGCCCCAACACCGCCTCGACGGCCTCGACCAGAGGCTGAAAAGCGGCGGCCAAGCCGACCGTCCCTGTGAAGACCTGCTGGGTGACGATCTCGCCATAGCGCGTGGCCAGTACCCGCCCCAGTTGCCGCCCCGGCGATTGCGCTGCTTGGGGAACTAGCCCTTGCACGAGCCGGCGGCTTTGGGCCCGCAGGGCATGCCGCTCATATCGATATCAAGCACCTGCAAGCGCCGGGCGTAGTTGTGGCGATAGCCCTGCGTGATTGGCAGACCTGGAGCAAGGCGCAGCCCGCTATCTTGCCGATCATGGCGGAGGCACAGTGGCGCCGCAAGTCATGACACGAGCGCAGGAACGATTTGAGTGACACGCAATCTGTACGCAATCTTTATTATTGCACATTGTATATATTACACAGCGAAATATATAGGCACCAAGAGTGATATTACCTTTACCATAGAGACACTAGGTTGTATATACGGCGTTGTATACTATACAGTACGGTGGCCTAGCGTATGACGATGAGAAAAGAACATGATCATGCTTAACTTCTTTCTATGGCTGCTGTTCGGGGCGCTCGTCGGGTGGCTAGCAAGTCTGGTGATGCGAACGGACGCCCAGCAGGGCCTGTTGCTGAACATCATCGTCGGCATCATCGGTGCGTTCCTCGGCGGGATCGTGTTCAACTTCATGGGGATTGGCGGCAGCAACATCAATACCAACGACTTCAGCCTGAGCGCGCTGCTGGTCTCGTTCGTCGGGGCGATCATTCTGCTGGCGATCGTCAACCTGGTTCGCCGCGGGAGTGTTCGTTAGCCCTGTGCGGCCCACGCCTGGTAGCAGGTCGATGACGAAAGGATCCGATCATGGGTAATGAAACTGAGCGCGCGAAGGGTAAGGTGGAGGAGATCAAAGGGGCGGTGAAGGAAGGCGTCGGCGATCTGATCGGTAACGAGCAGATGCAGGCGGAAGGACACGTTGAGAAGGTCGAAGGCCAGGCCCGCCAGACCGTGGCAAAGGCGGAGGAGCAGGCCAAAGGCATCGGCGAGGAGATCACGGGCAAGGTCAAAGGCGCCGTCGGCAGTCTGATCGGCAACGAGCAGATGCAGGCGGAAGGCAAGGCGAAAGAGCTGAAGGGCAAAGGCCGCCAGAAGGCGAACCAGTAGGCCCAAGCGTACAGGCCGCAGCGCTGCGTAGCGCTGCGGCCTTGCGCTCGTGGGTTTGGCCTGCGTGGCGCTACGCCCTCACCCCCCGCCCCCTCTCCCGCCCTAGGAGAGGGGGGAGACCGCACCAGGATGCGGCAGATTGGCTCCCTTCCCCCCTCGTAGGGGAGGGGCTGAGGGTGGGGGCGTAGCCGGGTTTGCGCTTATTTGAAAGGTATTGGCCCTAGACCAGGGCGGCTCTACCACCACAGCCTCATGCCCACGCTTTGTGCTGGCATCCCCGGCCAGTCTTGAGTGACTGAGGGGCAGTCGATACGACGGCAGCGCAGTAGCATTGTTTCCCATTCAGAAGCTTAGTATTTTTCTAACACCTCAAGAATGCGCAGTATGCCAGGTCAGCAAGCAGGGCAGTATGGTTGTGCCACTCCTCTCCTGATTGACCTGGCACTGCCCTATGCTCGCCAGTCAACCGTGGGAATGTCGACCCGCCGCGCGATGGTGGCGAGCACCGCCATATCGGCCGCCTCATCGATAGGGCCACGTCAAAGTCCCTACCGCGCCCGAACCTCACCCCCCGGCCCCCCTCTCCGTCAAGCGGAGAGGGGGGAGCACAGCATTAGGACGCCCTGCGTGGCCCCCCCTCTC
>JAAXUL010000644.1 GCA_013336035.1 Chloroflexales bacterium | reverse complement strand
AGATTCCAGGCGCCGTGGGCGACCACGGGCGGCCAGATGCTGCCGGTGGCCAGGCGCAGCCCGCCGGTGAGGGTGTCCAGCATCCCAATCATCACGAGCAGGACGGCCCCGAGGAGCAGGCCTTGCAGGGGGCTGCGGCGGTGGAGCCAGGTGAGCATAGAGGGCCTCGTGACTCACGAGCAACGGAGACGCTGTGCCGCTCCGCGCGGGCCACTGGATCACGTCCGGCTGGATCATGCGTTACCGGCATGGCGCTTCATCGGCTCCCCCCGCCGTTGCTCCGGTATCGGCGGCTGGCGGGGATAGAGCGCTCGTCGGCGGCAGCTCGTCACGAAACGCCCGCCGGAAATCGCGAATACTGCTGCCGAGCGCCGTGCCGATGCCACTCAGGCGATTGGCCCCAAACACGACGATCACGATCACCAGAATGATGAGTAGCTCCTGCCACCCGAGATCCATCGGCCACCTCCTCACACGCCACGGCTGCCGCGGTATGGTAACCTCCCCGATAGAGAGCAGCATACCCGAAAAGCCGCCCCGCGATCTAAGGCGTCCCTAAAGGATTCCCAAGCGGTACATCCAACGAGCGTCAACGCCTTAGCACCGCTTTCGCCGTGCTTCACGTGGGCTTGAGCCGCGGGGGCTACCCTTCACTGCACCAGAGCGACGAGGTTCCCGATGCCGCGCTCCCATCGTCCATTGAGACGCCGGACTTGTACATAGAACTTTAGCTGCGCTTTAGGAGGTGCTCAGCAGCGGTTTAGGCAGTGGATGCATACTGCGCCTGCGCTGCACAGTGCAGCAGCAGATGGCTCAGGATGTACTTCTTCATGGCCCGCACCCGCATCTACTGGGTCAAGCCCGGCGAGACCGGGGTCAGCTTCGCTGACTACAAGGGCAACCCCGAGGTGCTCGAGGCCGCCCGGCGCATCGTGACCCTGCTCAGCGGCGCGAAGGCCTTCCAACAGATGGGCGGCGAGCTCACCCGGGGCGTGCTGCTGATCGGCCCGCCCGGCACTGGCAAGAGCTACCTGGCCCAGGCGGTCTCGACCGAGGCCGGCGTGCCCTTCGGCTATTTGAGCGCCCCCTCGCTCCAGTCGGTCTGGTTCGGCATGGGCAACATCAAGGTGATGATGCTCTACCGCAAGGCGCGCAAGCTGGCCAGAGAGTACGGCGCCTGCATCCTTTTCATCGACGAGATCGACGCCATCGGCGGGGCGCGCAGCGCCAGCCTGATGGGCGCGGGAGGGCAGGGCGTGGGCGCGCAGCCAGGCGGTCTGGTCAAGGCGGTGATGGGGCTGGGGGCGGGCATGGGCATGGGGGGCGGCAGCGGCCTGCTCAACGAGCTGCTGCTCCAGATGGACCCGCCTACCACGAGGCCGGCCACGCCTACGCCGCGGTCAAGCTGCTCAGCTGAATGAGCTGGACGTGGCGGCCATCCTGGCCGTTGTCAGCGATCGTGAGCGTCACGCAGGCGTGCCCGGGCGCGGCTGCTGCGGCTCTTGACTGTCCCTTCAGGACGGCCACAGGCCGGGGCCAGCTCGGCGATGGAGCGCTGGTCTATAAAGGGGCTGGGATGCCGCGCATGATAGCATGAGGCTTTACATGAGTAGCCGTAGCCTATATAATCTTTGGATAAAATCACCCTTGTTCTAAATACTAATAAGCAATTCACGAGCAATGAGATGCTCAAAGAGCTTTAGACGATGACGTCCCGTCATCCCGAGGGGCGGGCCGACCGAGCGGCTCTGGACGAGCTGCATGCGCTTAATGCAGAGCGTCATATCTGCCCTTCTGGGGCACTAGCGAACCCCTATACCTCCGGAGGTACACTGGATGCTACTTACGGATGGCCTGCTTGCTGTGGCATTGGGGTCTCGGCCGGCCCATGAGGGCTCAGGCTGCGTCCAGGCTGAAGTCTCCCTTAGCCTGTTCGGCTCGCTGCGGCTTACCCTCCCTGACAGCACGGTGAGGACCCTGCCCGGATCGGCGGCCCTCCTGCTTGGCTACCTCGCGCTCCACTCCTCGGCCGCCCGCCCCGTGGCGCGCGCCCGGCTCGCGGGGTGTCTCTGGCCCGACCTACCGCAGAGCCAGGCCCAGCGCGCCTTGTCCGAGGCGCTCTACCGGCTGCGCCAGAGCGTTGGCGGAGCCGAGGGCTGGCTGCTGGCGAGCGAGCGCGAGCTCGCCCTTGCCAATGTGCGGCTCGACGTCGAGGAGTTTCGCCGGCGGACGGCCTCCGCCGACCTGGACGATTGGGCTGTTGCCCTCGATGTGTACAGCGCCGATCTGCTGGAGGACCTCGACGCGGACTGGCTGCTGAGCCCGCGGCTGATGCTGCGCGAGCGCTATCTGACGACGATGGCGCGGCTCTGCACGAGCCTGTCCAAGGCTGGCCGCTTCGCCGACGCCCTCGCCTGCGCCCAGCGCTGGGTGCTGGCCGACCCGTACAACGAGGATGCCCACCGCTACGCGATGCGGCTCTACGCCCAGATGGGACGTAGAGCCGCCGCCGTCCAGCAGTACGAGCAGCTGACACGCCTGCTCCAGGAAGAGTTTCAGGCGGCGCCGCTCCCTGAGACACGGGCCCTGGCCGACACCATCCGCGGCGAGTATGACCTCGAAGACGAGCAGTGTTATGCGCACCTCGTGGGGCGCCGCCGCGAGCGCGCGCTCCTGCTCAAGCTTGTCGAGCAGGCCCAGGCGGGTCACGGCGGCCTTGTGCTGCTGGAGGGTGAGGCAGGCAGCGGCAAGACCTTTCTTCTGGAGGCCCTGGCGAGCAGCGCGAGCTGGCGGGGTATGACCGTTGTATGGGGGCACGCCACAAAAGCCCCAGGTGCGACCTCCTTCGCTCCCCTGGCTGATGCGCTGCAGCAGGCCCTGGCGGGCCCGCGAGCCAGCCGAGCTCGACACCATCTCACGCCCGAGGCCCGCGCCACCCTGGCCACGGTGCTCCCACGGCTCGAGGCGGCTCCTGCCGGGCCTGGGTATGCCGGCCTCAGCGAGACAGACAAAGCGGCTGCCTCACGTCGTGGGCCCGCACTGGCCGCCGCCCTGAGCGAGCTCCTGGCCCTCCTGGGCGCCCAGGCCCCGCACCTGGTGCTGCTCGATAATCTGCAGTGGGCTGACGCCGCCTGCTGGCGGGCGATCCGCAGCTTCGCCGCCCAGCTGGCCGACACACGGGGGCTGCTGGTGCTGAGCTACAGGGGGGACGAGCTGCGCGCCGACCAGGCCCTCTGGCCGCTCGTCCGCGCCCTCGAGCGGGACCTCGCGCCGCCTCACCTTTGCCTCCGCGGCCTCAGCGGCGATGAGTGCCGCGAGCTTGCCAGGGTATCCGGGGTGTCGCTCAGCGCCGACCAGGCCCAGGAGCTGTGGCGGCGCACAGATGGGAATGTGCTCTTCGTCAAGGAGCTGCTGGCCCAGCAGATGGGCGCCCCGCTCTCGACGACCCTGACCGGGCTGATCGAGCGCCGGCTCGCGGGCCTGGCGCCTATAGCCTATGCCGCCCTGGAGGCCGCCGCTATCTTAGGGGCCCAGTTCTCCTACGATTGCTGGTATGCCGTCGGTGGTGGGGCAGTCCTGGAGGCGGCGGCGGCGCTGATCGGCCAGGGCTGGCTGATCGAGGCCGATGCCGGCTATGCCTTTCGCCGCGCGGTTGTCCGCGAGCGCATTTACGACCAGATTGACCCGGCGCGGCGCCGCACGCTGCACCGGCGATGCGCCGAGGTGGGCCGGCACGAGGGCATGGCCCCTGAGCTTGTGGCCTGGCACTTCGCGCAGGCCAAGGAGTGGGCAGCCTCGGCGCGCTGGTACCGATGCGCGGCTGAGCACGCCACAGCCCAGCGGATGTACGGTCACGCGCGGGAGCTCTACGAGCGCGCCCTCGAGCTTGCGCGCCATACCGCGATCGAAGGGAGCGACCCCCAGGCGCTTCAGATGTGTCTGGCGAAGGTGACCGCCCTCGAAGCCACATGGCAAGCCCTTGAGCCGTCGCCCGCCCCGTATACCGTCGCCCTCGCGCGCGCCGATGTCCCCGCGGGGCGGCCCTTGCGCGACGCCGACCGCGTCGAGGTCCGCTGGAGCATCGATGCCGGCGAGGCCGACGTGGCGGTGCTCCGCCGCGAAGGCAAGGTGGCCCTACGACAGCGCAGGATTATGCGGCTTGTCGCCGAGGCCCACGCCCAGGGCGGCCGGCCAACCCAGGCCGATCTGGCCCGCGCCCTGGGTGTGACCGAGCGGACGATCGGTGCAGATATTGCCGCGCTCCAGGCGAGCGGATTCTCGCTGCCACCCTGGCCGGGCTCAAAAGAGCGGCGACCGCTCCGGTAGCGGCTGGTCTGATCTGGCCTGTTTTTTCTGGATCAGCCAGGCGCCGGGCCCTGCAATGCGCAATCAGGCTGCCAGCTGTTTTCCGGAAGGTTCGCCAGCCTCCATAGTATGAGCGATAGGCGTACGATAGGGCTATGCTAAGGTTTGCCCGTAATCTACTCTTGCGCCGGATCTGAATAGAGCTCTCTACTCAGCGAGGTGCCGTGTGCAGCTGACGCCGACCGGCGACACGATCATGCTTGTCGTACGCCTCCAGCCTGACGACGACGGCACGTGGCACCTCCATCTTGAAGGCCTTGAGCCTGAGCTGGTCCTTCCGCTGGCCCCGGCGACCCTGATCGTCCAGCTCTGGCGCGATAGCGGCTCGAAGCTGCTGCGCGGCACGCTCCGGCTCCACGGGACAGCTCACAGCGCTACGATCCAGAGTAACACCCAGCTCATCGATCTCCTGCGCTCCTGGCTCATGGACGTCCAATAGCAGCAGTCTGTCTGCTCCAGCCCGCTCCATGAAGAGCACCAGCATCACGGGGGGCGATGGCTACTCTACACGCAACAGCCCACCATAGTGCCACGCTTGACCAGGCAGAGCATCTCGACTCGGCTCTGGCATGGCTCCGCCGTATGCTGATCTGGCACATCGCCTGGACCCGCTATATCTACGGGT
The DNA here is from genome assembly GCA_013336035.1 of Chloroflexales bacterium. Taxonomy (GTDB): domain Bacteria; phylum Chloroflexota; class Chloroflexia; order Chloroflexales; family Chloroflexaceae; genus CAIWXH01. The sequence goes on along the minus strand of JAAXUL010000644.1, from coordinate 179 downwards.
CGCTCGCCGATGACAGCTACCGCGGCCTCTACGTGCCCTCGGCCGAGGTCGATATCCTCGGCGAGGCCGAGCCCGCGCTGCCGCCCGACCTGGCCGATGAGCGCGCAGCCCTCGCCGCCCGGCGGGCCGCGCTCGAGGAGCAGGCCCTGGCCGCGGAGGAGGCCGGCGCGGACCTTCCG
>JAAXUL010001467.1 GCA_013336035.1 Chloroflexales bacterium | reverse complement strand
CGCGGCGGCGGGCGACGCAAGCCGCGCAGCGGTGGCAAAGCCCACCGCCGCCGAGACCTAGCACATCGCCCTGACGGTTGAGGGCGCGGGCGCCTTTCAGGGCAGCGCGCCCGCCGAGGCTAAGACGCTCCTGCTCGGGCTCGAGGGCGACTTCGCCGGCGACGATTACGCCTACAGCCTTGGTGGGCTCGCCGCCCAGTTCCTCGCGCCCGGCACGACGACGGACCTGCGCGTGATACGTGCGGACGGCGGCAGCTATGTGCATGGCCCCCTCGCCGTGATCGGGGCGACCGACGATGCGTGGTACAGGCTCCCCCCCGAGCAGGCGTCCCTCTTCACGCCGCTGATCGGCCCGGACATCCTCGGCGGCGGCAGCCCCGATTTCTCGCGGTTCTCGCCCGGCGCGGTCGAGCAGCAGGGCGGGCAGAGCTGCCGGCGCTACACGGGCGAGCGCGACGCTACGACCGGCCTGCTCCAGAGCATAGCCGCCAGCGGACTACCGATCGACGCCGATCCGTCCCGTATCGAATCGGCCGATTCGGCCGTCCTTATCTGTGACGACGGCTATCTCTACGCCCTTGACCTGAGCTTCGTCGGGAAGACCCCGGGCGACCAGCCCACGCCATACAGCTACGACCTGCGCCTGCGCCTCTCTGGCTTTGACCAGACGCTGGTGATCGACCCACCCGCGGGCGCGCGAGATCTGCCCGCGAGCCCGACCCCGTAGGGGCCTTAGGAGGACCATCGCCGTGCGCCATCTGATTCGAATCGCTGTCGCCGCGGCGCTCTTGCTGCTGCTGGCGACCCCGGCCCTGGCCCAGGGCCGGGTGATCATTGACGACCCGGGCGGGCGCCTCGACGAGGACGCCGTCCGGCAGGCCGCCCGCGCCCTGGTCAACCGGGGCGCCACCGTCGCCGTCTATATCGTCGACAGCGGCGGCCAGGAGGACTTCGTCGAGCGCCTGGTCGACGACGGCCTGGCCCGCAGCAACGAAGTGCTGCTCTCGAATGTGATCGGGATCTATGTCGCCGTCAACGACCGCTTCAGCAGCATCGCCTTCGGCGACCAGTGGAGCGACGCCCTGGCCGTCAATGACAACTACGAGGTCATTCGCAAGGGCGACCTCGGCCCCGGCCTCTCCGACGGCGACTTCACCGGCGGCGTGGCCACGGCCCTGGGCGCAATCAACGAAGCCATCGAGAACCCGCCCGTGCCCGGGGGCGGCACCAATATCAACTTTGACCCGACGCCGATCGTGCTTGGCCTGGGCGGGCTGGCCGCGGCAGGCGTCGGCGGCGCGGTGGTGATTAGCCGCAGGCGCACCGCGAAGTCGCGCGCCGACGCCCAGCAGCGCCTGAAGGATGCCCGCGAGGGCGCCGGGGCGATCATCGCCGACCTGGGCCGCCGCTTCAAGGACGCCGAGGAGAAGGCGAAGTACGATAAGGTCTCGTACGCGGCCGATGATGTCACCAGGGTCCAGAGCCTGCAGCGCGAGGCCTCGGCGCGCTTCACGAAGGTCCAGGGCCAGTTCGACGATGTCGGCGAGCAGCTCGAGCGCTACGAGAAGCCCACGAACGAGCAGCTCGGCCAGGCCACCGCCGGCTACGAGCAGGTCAAGGCCGAGGCCCAGCAAGCCAGCGAGGCCCTGAAGGTGGTCGAAGAGCTGCGGGCGAAGCTCGACGAGCAGGCGCGCCTGGCGCGCGGGGAGATCGAGCGCGCAAAAAAATCCTAGCCGGCGCTGCCGGCCAGCTCGCGGCCCTGGGCGGGGCCATCGCCGATCAGGCGGCGGCCCTCGCCCCGGCCCAGCAGCTGGTTACGCAAGCCGAGGCGGCGATGGGCGTGTACAACGCCACAGAGGCCGCCCGGCACGCAATGGCAGCGTCGGAGACCGCGCAGCAGATCGCGGCGGCCGCCGAGCGCTTCGGCACCATCCAGACGGGCATCGGCGCCGAGCGCGAGGCAGCCCAGGCCGTGACAGCCCAGGGC
>JAAXUL010000643.1 GCA_013336035.1 Chloroflexales bacterium | reverse complement strand
CCAGTACGTCACCAATATGCGGCCCGACGCGGTCATCGCGGTCATGCCCGTGCCGCTGGCCCTGATGAGCCGCCTGAAGGCCGAAGGCCACCTGAAGGCCCCGCTCTACGCGGTGATCACCGACTTCGTGGCCCACAGCAGCTGGATCGTGCCCCACGTGAGCCGCTACTTCGTGCCGGGGGAGCTCACCGCGACGCTCTTGAGCTGGCAGGCGCTCGAGCGAGCCCAGCTCACGGTGACGGGCATCCCGATCAACCCGGCCATCGCCGAGCCGAAGGAGCGGGGGGCGGTGCGCGTGCAGCGCGGCTTCCCCCCGGAGCAGCCGCTGGTGACGGTGTTCGGCGGGGGGGTCGAGGCCGCCACCATTCGCCAGATTGTGTTCCGGCTGCTCCAGGCGCCGCGGCCGCTGAGCGTGGTGGTCGGCGCTGGCCGTAACGAGCGGCTGCTCGACGCGATCGCCGACCTCGGCGACGGGCCGCAGACGCGGCTGTGGAAGCTCGGGCTGATCGACTACGTGGACGACCTGGTCGCAGCGAGCGATCTGGTTATCTCGAAGCCCGGCGGGCTGATCACCAGCGAGGTGCTGGCGCGCGGCACGCCCATGGTCGCGATCGAGCCGCTGCCCGGTCAGGAGGAGGCCAACGCTGACGCCGTGGGCGCCAGCGGAGCGGGGATCGCCCTGCGCGTGGCCTCCCTGGCGCCCCTCGCCGCGCTGCATATCCTGGGCCAGCCGGGTCTGCTCGACGCGATGGCCGCGAACGCGCGCCGGGTGGGGCGGCCGCGGGCGGCCCTCACCATCGCCGAGCAGGTGCTCGCCGACCTCGATGTGGTAGGCAAGTAGCCGGCACGCCTATGGACACCCGCCCTCACGCCCTCACGCCGCCTTCGCCTTCTTGTCTTTCTTCGCCCGCAGCGCGGCGGCCGCCTCGGCGACACGGGCCTCCTCGTAGGCGCGCGCCTCGGCTTCGGTTGCGCCCTGGGCCGCCTTGAGCGCCGCCGGGTCCATCAGCCCCTCGTTGACCAGCACCGCGCCGATCTGGTCGATCGTCGCTATCGCGTGCGAACGCCCGTCGGGGGTGAAGGCGGTCCACGAGAAGTAGTTGGTCGCGCCGTTGTGGTGCATCTGGCCCATGTCTACGAACTCGATCTTGCCCTGGGCCATGGCCTGGTTCCAGGGCGAGCTCGGGAACCACTTCCAGCGCCCCGCGTAGAGCTTCTCGCCCAGCCCCTGCACCGGGTCGAGGTGACCCCAGAGGTGGTAGAGCTTCTCGATGCGCTTGAGCCCCATGTCATCGCTCATCACCCCGCCGAGGGAGATGACCCGCAGCGGGGCCCTGAGCATCGGCTTGAGGAAGGTCGCCGCGCCCAGGGCGATCTGCGCGCCGCCCGAGAAGCCCACCAGGGTGACTGGCTTGCCGCTGCCGATGCGGTAGCCCCGCAGCTGCAGGGCCTTGACAATCTCGTTGGCCACGCCCAGGTTGTAGATCGGCCCGTAGCGCGGGTCGGCCGAGATCGCCACATTGAACATGTTGCGGATGTTGATCAGCAGCTGGAACGCGTCGTAGGGGTTCTTCAGCCGGCGCTGCTCGAGGTAGTTCCACATCTTGCTGAAGAACTTCTGCGTCTCCAGCCCCGAGTTGGTCACCGAGTAGGGGAAGACATCGGCCAGGGTGGTGGTCTGGGGCAGGCGCTTCACCGCCATGCGCGCCCAGTCGATCTCCTCCTGGGGGACGGAGTCCGGGTCCATGGCGCCGATGCCCGAGAGGTAGACCAGGAAGTGGTTGTTTGGGCTCTCCGGCACACTCGCGGCGAGGGCCGGGGTCTGGCCGGGGACGGGCGGGGCCTTGCCGTCGCCGAACCAGCCGGCCCACCAGCCCAGGCTCTCGAAGGGCGCCACGGCCGCCGAGAGGAAGAGCAGCACGATCGCGCCGATGAACAGCAGGATCAGGGTCGAGAGGATCACGGGCGGCCTCCCTTCTGGGTGGAGCCGGGGCCGCGCTCGTCGGTGGCGTAGCTGGTGAGGATGTCGGCCACGCTGGCGTCGAGGCTGGTGCCGGTCACAGCCTTGAAGACACGATTGCGCAGGGCGACGATCGGCCTGCCGATGGTCAGGCTCATCACGGTGACCAGCAGCCAGCCGATGCCGACGCAGACCAGGGCCGGCCAGAGGGTGCCGTTGGCGAGGTAGGTGACCCCGGCCAGCACGACCAGGAAGCTCCACACCGCGAGGACCCTCCCGATGAAGTTCCCCATGTAGGGGACGAGCACCAGGAAGCCGAAGAGGTAGGGCGCGGCGCCCAGACCCACCATCCGCATGACGGTGCGGAAGGGGATGCTGTTGGGGAAGAGCACCTTCCCAGTCAGCCAGATGAAGGCGGCCCAGAGGATCAGCGAGATGGTGAAGACGAGCCCGTTGACGAGCAGGCTGACGGCGAAGCGGGCGGGTCGCACCCGGTTGACGAAGAGGATGACGCTCTGGCCGATCAGCAGTGAGGCCCCGCCGAGGATGGCGATGAGCGCGATCACCCAGCCGGCGTTGGGACCGCCCTCGACGATCTCGAACACGTGGGGGTTCAGGCGCAGGGCCTCGCCGATGCCCTGAAGCACACCGAACAGAAACTCGAACATAGCCTGCTCCTCTTTCACGCGATGCGCCGTGTGGCGAGATTCGCGCTCCATGCTCGCAAGCCCGGCTTGCGGCACGCGCAATGGGTTTTCAGGGAGGGGAAGTCCGCTCTGAGACCTTCCCTAGCACAGCCGACCGTGACGTCAGGGGCGTCTGCAGCGTATCGAGCAGGCCCTTGACCTCGCGCAGGCGCCGGCGCAGCGCCAGCCGCTCGCTCTCTGTGGGCAGCCCCGCCTCACCGGTCTCGGCCACAAGCTCGAGCTGGCGCGCCAGAGCGGCCCGGTCCTCGGGGCGATGGGCGTAGGGCGTCACCGCCGCGATGACCTCTACCAGCCGCTGCAGCACCAGCGCGCTGTCGCGCCCGTACTGGCGGATGGGTCCCAGGCCGCCCTCCACCAGATCCGCAAAGCTCGGGAGGGTCAAGAACACCCGCACGCCGCCCACTCGGTCGCGCAGCAGGGCCGGCGGGGGCGCGCCGTCGGCGAGCAGGCGCAGCGAGTCGCCGAGCCGGTCGAGACAGTTCATCACCGTGAGCGGATCGTTGATCGCCGGCGAGAGGGCCCGCAGGGCGATCTCGACCAGCTGGTTGATCCCGAAGCCGACATCCTGTACCAGCGAGCGCTGCACGCTGAGCAGAAAGCACCCGCCGATCGTGGCGGAGACCTCGGCCGTGTGCCGCTCGGCGGGCCAGACCATGGCCAGGACGTCGCCCTCCATCACAAACGCTCCCGGCATCGCCCGGACCAGAATCACGCTCTCGTAATGGCACGCCAGCTGCACCAGACGCAGTCCGTCCACCGCGTCGACGTAGCCACCCCGCGCCGCGATGACCAGCATGCCCACCCCGGCGACCTGCTCGCGCAGCTGCGCCTCCTCCGGGGTGACGCTGCCCATACGCGCCCCGAGGGTCGTGTAGGCGTGGATCGCCTGCTTGAGGAAGCGGCTGATCCGCTCGGTGATGACCGGCGCCTGGAGCATGACGCCCAGGTGATTGATCAGGTAGATCACCGAGCCGAAGCTGATGCCGAAGAGCAGCACGCTGGCAGTGGTCGCAAGATACGGGAGCTGGTTGCTCTGGGGGTCGGCCGGGATGGAGAGGCCCACGCTGATGCAGTAGACCACCGTCGCGGTGAAGCAGCCCATCACCAGCTGGGTGGGCGGGTCGCTCAGAAAGGCGCGCAGCAGCCGTGAGCCAAACTGCGACGCGGCGATCGACAGCGGCACCGTCGTGAGCGAGAAGACCACGCCGGCGGTGCCGACGGTAACCCCCGCCAGGCCAAAGAGGATGGCCCGCTGCTCGCTCGCCCCGGCCGAGATGATCAGCCGGCTATTGACTAGGAGCGTATCGGGGATCGCCCGATCCACGGCCAGCAGCAGCTCGGCGAGCAGCGAGCCAGCCAGCGCAAGCAGCGCCGGCAGGAACCAGAAGCTGGCCCGGACGTGCTCCCAGCGCGCCTGGATGTGGCTCATCATAAACATAGTGCCGAGTGCCCCCTGGCTGACGCCGCGGGCCTGGTGCGGCGGGCGCCCAAGACAATTACAGCGCAAACCGCCCCCGTGGGCATCGTGCGCCAGGCTACTTATCCCCTCGTCTTCATGGACAGCTTCGGCGTTGCCATGCTGGATCAGTGAGCACTTCGCCTGCTGGACGGCTGTCGAGTGCGCTCATTGCGTGATGACGCCGGAGCCTACGTGTGCTGTAATGATGCTATCTGGCTGGGTGTGCCCAGACGGTAGCCGCCCCGGCAACCGACCGGTAGCGCTTTTCCGATAGGAGCATAATCATGAACTTTGGGCCAATCCAGCTGATCGCGTTCGCCTTTGATAGCGTGGACAAGTTCAAGGGACAGATCCGCCGCGAGCTCGACGACCTGCGCGGGCGGGGGCTGATCCGGGTCATCGACCTGCTCTTCATCATAAAAGCGGTCGATGGCACGGTGCACAGCCTGCAGGCGAGCGACCTGCTCGAGCATGAGGCGGCCGAGTTTGGCGCCCTGCTCAGCCGCATGCTCGCCATCGGCGCGGCCGACGAGGAGAGCGCGTACCTGGGCGAGCTCCTCGGCGGGGTGATGCCCACCGCGCGCGGCCAGGGCATGAGCCTGGCCGACATCCAGGCGGCGGCCGCCGGGATACCCCCGGGGAAGGCGGCCGCCCTGCTGCTCTTTGAGCACACGTGGGCGATCGGGCTGGGCGAGGCAATCCTCGGCGCCGACGGCCATATGGTCGCCCAGGGCTTTATCACCCGCGACGCGCTGCTGGCGGTTGGCCGTGAGCTAAGCGCGATCGTCGAGGCCGAGGGGGCGATCGAGCGGGCGGCGGCTATCAGGGGCGCGGCGATGCTCGACGCCCTGACGACGGTGGCCGCCGAAGAGCCGCAGTACGCGCCCGGCGACGAGGCCTTCAGATCGATGGCCGCCGCCGAGGCGGTGCGCGCCCTGGTCGTCGCCGGGCTGCTCGACGAGACGGCCGCCCCCGACGCGATCGACGCCCTGGTCAGGGCCGGGCTGATCTCGTCGGCTGCGCTGCAGGAGGCTGGGCGCGCGG
>JAAXUL010000642.1 GCA_013336035.1 Chloroflexales bacterium | reverse complement strand
CCGGTGCAGGGGAGACCTCGAAGGCCGGCTCATTAATAGAACCTGTGCTCATAGCGTTACTCCCATCGTCTGCTGGGCTCGCCACCGCGCTCATTCGCTGGGCCTATCGTACCCGTTTCCCCAGCTGCGCTACATCGGTCAAACTACGTAGCGATGTACGTAACCCCGCCCGGGCCAGTAAACGGCGGCGTCCGCATCGAGTATACTAGTGCTGGCTTTCCGCATCTCGACGCAGCAGAGGGACTCTTGGGCGACATCGCCCCGCGGGGCGGCGCGCCGGCATATTTTAAGGAGCTGTTATGGGAGACCTGCGCAAAGTAGCGCTCTTCACCAACGAGTACCCGCCTAACGTCTACGGCGGCGCCGGCGTCCACGTCGAGTACCTCAGCCAGGCTCTGGCGAAGATTATGGCCGTCGAGGTGCGCTGCTTTGGCAACCAGCAGGTCGGCGACCCGCAGCTGACGGTGCGCGGCTACCCGCAGTGGGAGGAGACGAAGCGCGGCACGGACCCCCGCTACACCGGCGCGGTCGACGCCCTCGCCCGCTCGCTGCTGATGGCCAAGGACACCCTCGACGCCGACGTCGTCCACTGCCACACCTGGTACACCGATATGGGCGCCCTGCTCGCCAGCAAGCTCTGGGGCATCCCCTACGTGCTCACCGTCCACTCGCTCGAGCCCCTGCGCCCCTGGAAGGTCGAGCAGCTCGGCAACGGCTACCACCTCAGCTCGTGGATCGAGCGCACCGCGATCGAGCAGGCCGACGCCGTTGTGGCCGTCTCGAAGGAGACCCGCGACGACATCCTGCGCCTCTTCAGCGTCGCGCCCGAGAAGGTCCACGTGATCTACAACGGCATCGACCTGGACGAGTACCGCAAGACCGAGGCGACCGACGCCCTGACGAAGTACGGGGTAGACCCGGCCCGGCCCTTCGTGCTCTTCGTCGGCCGCATCACGCGCCAGAAGGGCATCATCCATCTGGTCAACGCCATCCCCCAGATCGACCCCGAGCTACAGGTGGTGCTCTGCGCCGGCGCCCCCGACACCCCCGAGATCGGCAAAGAGATGCAGGAGCGGGTCGCCGCCGTCAGCGAGGGTCACCCCAATGTGATCTGGATCCGCGAGATGCTGGCCCGCCCCGATGTCATCCAGCTCTACTCGCACGCCACCGTCTTTTGCTGCCCCTCGGTCTATGAGCCCTTCGGCATCATCAACCTCGAGGCCATGGCCTGCGAGACCGCCGTGGTCGCCTCGGCCGTCGGCGGGATCAAAGAGGTGGTCGTCCCCGAGGAGACCGGCATCCTGGTCGAGCTGAACCTGCGCCCCGGCGGCTTCGACCCCGAGGATCCCGCCGCGTTCTCGGCGGCCCTCGCCGCTGGGATCAATCGTGTCGCCCGCGACCCCGCCCTGCGCGCGCGCTTTGGCGCCAATGGCCGCCGCCGCGTCGAGGAGCACTTCAGCTGGGACGCGATCGCCCAGAAGACCGCTGAGCTCTACCGGGCGCTCGTGAAGTAGGCCGGCGCCCCCCGAGGGCCACGTCACTATCGTGGCTGGTGGCCCTCACCCCCTTTGCCCCCCTCTCCCGCTGCGCAGCAGGAGAGGGGGGAGGGCCCGCGGGCGTCCTGCTGTGGTATACTTGAGCTCGGCAAAGAGCGCCCTTCATCAGGCGGGATCTACTCGCCGCCAGTCTGGTTCTTTATGCTTGTCCGTGTGCCTCTCACTGCTACCGGCCCTCCGACCGAGGCGACCTTCCTTGCTCGCCCGAATCAGCTCCTGGTCGAGGCGCGCCTTAGCGGGCGGGTGATCCGGGCCCATATGGCTGATCGAGGCCGCCTGGTCGATCTGCTCACCCCCGGCGCGCGCCTGCTGCTCGCCCCACGCGACGAGATCGGCCGCAAGACCTCCTACCAGGTGGTGGGGGTCTACAGCGGCGACGAGCTGGTCTCGCTCGACACACAGCTGCCTAACCGACTGGTCGTGGCGGCCCTCTCGGTCAGCGCCCTGCCCCAGTTCGCCCGCTACACCAAGGTCCAGCGCGATGTGACGATCGGCGTGCATCGCTTTGACTTTCGCCTGGGCGAGGGCCTGGCGAGCTGCGTGCTCGAGGTGAGGTCCGTCGGCAAGGTCGAGGGCGGCCTGGCACGCTTCCCCGACGCCCCCACCGAGCGCGGCCGTCAGCACCTCGATGTCCTGGCCCAGATGGCCCGCAGCGGCCAGCGCTGCGCCGTGGTCTTTATCATCCAGCGCCACCGCGCCACCGCCCTCGTCCCCGACGAGGATGTCGACCCCGCCTTCGCCCGCGCGCTCCGCGCCGCGATCACCTCCGGCGTCGAGACTTACGCCTACCTCTGCCCGCTCACCCCCGAGGGCCTGACCCTCGGCCCCCCGGTGCCGATCTACACCTCGCCTGACGCCATCCCCAACACCGAGTGGCGGTGAGGCCCAATCGGGCTGCCGCCGGTGTACAATAGGGCTATGCTCGCACTCGCACTGGCCGCCAAGCTGACGCCCCCCCCGCCGCGCGAGGGGCTGGTCCCTCGCGCCCGCCTGGCCGCCTGGCTTGGCGCCCAGGTCCGCGCCCGCCTGACCCTTGTGGTCGCCCCCGCCGGCTTCGGCAAGACGACGCTGCTGGGCCAGTGGGCCGCCGGGGCCGCGGGCGGCGTCGCCTGGCTCTCGCTGGATGAGCGCGACAACGACCCGACGCGCTTCTGGGGCTACGTGGCCGCGGCCCTCGACAAGGTGGCCCCCGGCGTGGGCGACCACGCCCACTCGATGCTCCAGTCACCCACGCCCCCCTCCTCCGAGGTGGTGATCGGCGCCCTGCTCGACGAGCTCGAGCGCCTCGACCGCGATGTGGTCCTGGCCCTCGATGACTACCACCTGATCTCGGCCGAGCCGATCCACGCCGGGCTGGCCTTTCTGATCGACCACCTGCCGCCGGGGCTGCGCGTGCTGCTCGCCAGCCGTGGCGAGCCGCCCCTGCCCCTGGCCCGCTGGCGCCTGCGCGGCCAGCTCGCCGAGCTGCGCGTGGCCGACCTGCGCTTCACCGCCGAGGAGGTGGACGAGCTGGCCCGGGCCGAGGGCCTGTGCCTGGCCCCCGCCGAGGTGGCCGCCCTGGCCGCCCGCACCGAGGGCTGGGCCGGCGCCCTGGCCCTGGCCGCCCACTCGCTGCGCGGCAGCGACGACCCCCAGGCCCGTATCGCGGCCTTCGCCGCCAGCCACCGCCACCTCTACGACTATCTGGCCGACGAGGTCTTCCGCCGCCAGCCGCCCGCTGTGCGGCGCTTCCTGCTCGACACCAGCATCCTCGACCAGCTCTGCGCCGAGCTGTGCGATGCTGTGCTTGGCCCGCCGGCCGAGGACGAAGGGCAAAGGGCGGAATCCCCTGGCGGCAGCCAGGCCCTGCTCGAGCAGATCGAGCGTAATGGCCTCTTCATTATGCCCATGGACGAGGACCGGCGCTGGTACCGCTACCACGCGCTCTTCGCCGAGTTCCTGCGCGAGCGCCTGCGCCGCGAGGAGCCGGGCCGTCCGGCGGCGCTCCACCGGCGCGCGGCCGACTGGTACGCCGCGGCGGACCTGCCGATCGAGGCCGTGGCCCACCTGCTCGCCGCCGGCGACCTCGCCCAGGCCGCTGCCCTCGTCGAGCGCGAGGGCCGCCCGCTGCTGCTGCGCAGCGAGGTCGCCACTGTGCTCGGCTGGCTCGCCGCCCTGCCCCCCGGACTGGCCCGCTCGCGCCCGGCCCTCTGCCTGATCGAGGCCTGGGCCCGGGCCATCGCCGGCCAGTTCGAGGCCATCGACGCCCCGCTGGCCGCCGTCGACGCTGCCCTCACCACCTACACCGGCGACCCCGACGCCCCCGCGCCCTTCTCGGCGCCCTACACGCCCCGCAACCTCGCCAGCGAGGCCCTGGCCGTGCGCGCGACCGTGGCCAGCCTGCGCCGCGAAACGGGCCGCACTATCGACCTGGCCCGCCGCGCCCTGGCGGCCCTGCCCGACGACAGCATCCTCGTGCGCGCGGTCGTCGCGCTCATGCTCGGCAACGCCGCCTACCTCCAGGGCGATATGGCCGCCGCGGCGCCCGCCCTCGAGGAGGCCGCCCGGGCCGGGCAGGCCGGCGGCATGCCGATCATCGCTATCTTCGCCCTGCGCCAGCTGGCCGAGCTGCACGCTTGCGCCGGCCAGCTCCACCGGGCGGCCCACACCTACGAGGACGCCATCGCCCGCGGGGCCGCCCTCTACCCGCAGCGCGAGGGCGCCGCCCCCAGGCCTGTGCCCGTGGCCGGCACCGCCTATGTAGGCCTCGGCATGCTGCGCTACGAGTGGGACGACCTGGACGCCGCCGAGACGCTGCTGCGCGACGGGCTGCGCCTGGGGCGCCAGGGCGAGAATATCGAGATCCTGCTGATGGGGCCGATCGGCCTGGCCCGCCTCCAGTGCGCCCGGGGCGAGCTCGCCGCCGCCCGCGCCACCATGGTCTCGGCCGTCGCCTACGCCCGCGCCACCGGCGTGCGCCGCCTGGCCGACTGGCTCGGCGCCGAGCAGGCCCGCCTGGCTCTGACCATCGGCGATCTGACCGACGCCGCAGAAGTCAAAGGCAAAGATCTTGACGAGGAATTAAGTCGAATCCTGCGCCGAGCAAACCATGAGGTTTACTATCAAGAGGTTAAGGCGGCTCGGCACATGGTTTTCTTCATTGACTATCCACGTGGCAGAGGAGACACCCCTCAACAGTTCTACACCAAAATGCTGGAAAGACTCGAGATTCCATCTGAACCCAAAATCGTTGACAAGTTGGCATTTCTAAAGTGCGTAGAAAAACTAGAGGTGATGGAGTTCGTTGAAAATTCAGAAGGCGACGCCATTCGGATTTTTCAAACAGTTAATGACCGTGGAAAACTCCTCTCAAATATGGAGAAGGCAAAGAGCCTCTTGATTTACTTTTCGAATCGATCTTTGAACAAGAAGCTGGACGATGAAATAAACGATCAATTTAGCACAATGTTCGAGGTCTATGATGACATCAAGATCGTTGGAGAGAGGATCAATGTTACTTTGATAAAGAACAAAGAGTTTGATGAAGACAGCATCATGCGGTATCACTTTGTCTCCTTCTCAAATGAGAACTACGACCCAACAGCCGCCTATGTCCTGAAACATCTCAAAACACGT
>JAAXUL010001466.1 GCA_013336035.1 Chloroflexales bacterium | reverse complement strand
CCGGCACACGAAGAGGTGATCGCCATGTTCCGCGGACGACGGCTCGAGCAGCGCGAGGAGCGGCAGGGGGATCGTGAGGCCTTCGGCCGCGGCGGCAACGCCACGCGCTACCAGATGCGCCAGCGCATGCTGGCGATCGGCGACGACTTCTGGATCGAGAATGAGGCGGGCCAGCGGGTGTTCAAGGTTGATGGCAAGGCCCTACACATCCGCAAGACCCTGATCCTCGAGGACGCCCAGGGCCGCGAGCTCTGCAAGATCCAGGAGCGTTTGCTGCGCATCAGGGAGACGATGGAGATCGAAGGGCCCGGCGGTGAGCGCCTGGCGACGGTCAGGAAGATCCTGATCACGCCGCTGCGCGACCGCTGGACGATCAAGCTCGGCGATGGGCCCGAGCTCGAGGCCCAGGGCAACATCCTCTACCACGAGTACACGATTGGCGCGGGCCGCGACAAGGTCGCCGAGGTCTCGAAGCAATGGTTCCGCCTGCGCGACAGCTACGGCGTCGCGATCGAGCCCGGCCAGAACGATGTCCTGATCCTCGCCGTGACGATCGTGATCGATATGATGGCCCACAGCGGGCGGTAGCTGGCACGCAAGCCCTGCTTGCGGTATGTGAAGAACCCGGGGAGGGCTTTGCCCTCTCCGAGCCCCTCCCGAACGCGGCGCGCCCTACGGCGATCGCTTCGAGGACGGCCGCAGCGAGCGCACCAGGATCCAGACGACTACCGCGCTGTAGACTAGCACGGCCAGGAATACCACCAGCACCAGGGCGTAGAGGTACTGCCAGATCAGGCCCTCGAACACGCGTAGGAAGACGAGACCGATGGCCGAGCCGATCAGCATCCCGGCCAGGATCATGCCGACCGAGAGGCGCTGCAGACCGTCGCCGGTGCGGTCCGAGATCCGGTCCAGCTTCTGGCCCAGCTCGCCGGTGTCGATCTCCAGCTTCAGCTTGCCGGCCTGGTACTGGTCAAGCCACTTGACCGTCGCGTCGGGCAGGCTGGGCAGGCGCCGCAGCACCTCCTTGCCGGCGCGGATCACCTGGGTCTCGAGGTTGTCGACGATGAACTCGGGCGTGAGCTGGTTGACCACCAGGCTCTGCACCTCGCCCACCACGATCGGGAACAGCTCGACGCCGGGCACCATGACCGCCGTGGCCTCCTCGGTCTGGGCGATCGCCTTGACCGCCAGAGTCAGCTGGCGGTTCATGCGGAAGCCGTGGCGGGCCAGCTCGCCCAGCACCTTGTTGATCGTCGCGCCGAACGAGGCCCCCGTCCCGTACTTCCAGTTCTGGATCAGCACCCCCTCGACCAGGGCCTGGTACTCCCGGTCGTCGATCGGTCGGGTCTGGACGCTCAGCTGGCGCACCGCGTGGGACACGCCCTGGGCGTCAAGCTGCTGTAGCGAGATCAGCAGATCGACCAGCTCGACCCGCTGGTCGTTGCGCAGCTGACCCACCAGCCCGAAGTCGAGGAAGGAGATCATCCCGCTCTCGGGCGAGATGAACAGGTTACCGGGGTGGGGGTCGGCGTGGAAGAAGCCGTCGATGACGATCTGCTTCATCATCGCGCGCATGAAGGTGTGCGCCAGGGCGAGCCGGTCGATCCCGGCGCCGCAGGCAGCGATCTTCGAGATCTTCACGCCCTCGACGTACTCCATCGTCAGCACGCGCGAGGTGCTCAGGCTCCGGTACACGGTCGGCACATGGACGCCGGACACCGAGGACAGGCTGTCGCCCACCCTGACCATGTGGTAGGCCTCGTTGGTGTAGTCCAGCTCTCTGTTCACGCCCTCGGCAAAGACCGTCACCATCCCCGACAGGTCGAGGTCGCGGGCCCAGCCGAAGCGCCGCTCGAGCATACGGGCGGCCTCGAGCATGATCCGCAGGTCGGTGCGGACCTGGGCGACGATGTTCGGGCGCTGGACCTTGACGACCACCTGGCTGCCCTCGGGGAGCGTGGCCCGGTGCACCTGGGCCGTCGAG
>JAAXUL010000641.1 GCA_013336035.1 Chloroflexales bacterium | reverse complement strand
CCCACCACGCCCACGGCGTAGTCGAAGGCGGCCAGGGCCAGCGCCTCTTTGCTCGGAAAGTGGTTATAGATCCCGCCCTTCTCCAGCCCGGTAGCCCGCGTCAGATCGCGCATGCTCGTGCCGCTGTAGCCCAGGGTGTTGAACACCGAGGCCGCCTGCGCCACAATGCGCTGCTTTGTCTGCTCGCCCTTTGCCATATGGCTACCCATCCTGTCCTTAAAAACCGACTGTTCGGTCTTTTTTATCCTAGCACAGGCCGCCCGATCTGGCAAGGGTGGGGGCTATGATCGCGCGGGCTCAGCGCAGCGCCCGCCCCAGCGCATCAAGCGCGATCGCCGTCGTCAGCCCGGGCGAGCCCGCGAAGTAGGGCGGGTAGCCGGTGTACGCAAGGCCGATCGGCCAGCCGCCGTGCGGACCCTGGGCGTCGAGCAGGTCGCCCAGCAGCGGCGCCGCGGCCGCCTCGTCGCCGAGGGCGAGCAGCGCCGCCACCGCGCAGGCCAGCCGAAACGGCTCGCCCGTGTCGAGCGTCCGGGCGTGAGCGAGCAGCGCCAGCGCTGCAGGCGCTAGCGAGCGCGCCGGCCCATCGACGAGGGCGCGCGCCAGAGTGTAAACCAACAGGTGAGGTGTCAGGCAGTAGTCGCTCGCCGGCGTCAGGTCAGCGGACGCGACCCGAGCGCGCAGATAGGCCGCCGCCCCGGGCAGCTCGAAGCCCGCCAGGGCCGCGCAGAAGACTATATTGGCGTTCACCAGAGCGTCGACCTGCCGGGCCAGCATGTGCGCGCCGCCGTTGACGCCCACCCAGGTGTAGTAGGGCCCCCCGGGGGCCGCCTCGTTCTCCCACAGCAGCCGGAGCACCCGCAGGTCGGGGCGCTCGCCCAGAGCGGCCAGGGCCGCGGCGGCGCATGCCGTGTCGTCGAGGTCAGGCGGGACGCGGGTGGTGCCCCGGCCCTCATAGCTCCACGAGCCGTCGGGGTTGCGCTCGGCCCGCAGGTGGGCGCCCGCCGCCGTAAGGGCCGCCGCTGCCACGGGCTGATCCACGAAGCGGCGCAGAGCGTGGACGGCGAAGGTGGTGGTGTAGACGCTGGCGGCGTAGGGGCGGGCGCGCGCCATATCGGGCGTGGGCGCCTCGTAGGTCGGCAGCTCGCCCGAGGGGCGCTGCATCGCCCGCAGGGCCGCCACGGCGCCCTCGGCGGCACGCATGAGCGCCGGATTATCGTGGTAGGTCATAGGAGAGCTAGCCGGGAGTCCCTACACGGTTCATACGGGCGCCGCTAAAAGGCGCTGCCCGCCGCTAATAGGCTGTCCAGCGCCTTTTGGCGGCGCCTACGCCCCGCTCTTCCCTTGGAGATCTATACGGGGGGCGACCTGGAGCACCATAAGCGTAATATCGTCGGACTGCTCGGCCTCGCCACGGAAGCTTGCCACCGTCTGCCAGAGCATTTCGAGAGCCATCTCGGGGTCAGCCGGGTCTGTGGAGAGGATCGCCGGGCCCAGCCGGGCGTAGCCGAACATCTCACGTCCGACGTTGCGCTCCTCGATCAAGCCATCGCTAAGCAGAAAGAGCTGGTCGCCCGGCTCGAGCTGCAGGAAGTGCTCATTATACTGCGTGTCAGAGCGGCCGCCCAGAGGCATGCCGCCGAGCTCGATCTCGTGCAGGTAGTCGCCGCGGCGCAGGATGGGGTAGGGGTGGCCGGCGTTGGCGAAGCGTATAGTCAGAGTGTCCGTATCGAGCAGCCCATAGAAGGCCGTAATCATCTGGCGGGCCGTGTGATCGCGGCAGATCGTCTCGTTGGCGGCCCGCAGCACATCGGCGGGAGCGGTGTGGCGGCGAGCCTCGGAGCGAATGGCCACGCGGGCGAGGGCCATCATTAGCGCCGCAGCTACGCTCTTGCCGGTCACATCGGCCACCACAATACCCAGCTGGCCGTCGCCCAGCTCTATAAAGTCGTAGAAGTCGCCGCTCGTCTCGCGGGCCGGCTCCGAGCGCGTGGCGATCTGTAGGGCCGAGTTAGTTATCGGTGGCGGCGGGAAGAGACGCAGCTGTAGCTCGCGGGCGACGGCCAGGTCGCGCCGGATCAGCTCATCCCGGATAATCCGCTTACGCGCCACCTCTAGCTGCGCGTCGGCCGCGGCGAGCGCCCGCTGGTAGAGCCAGGTGATCACCACGACGAGCACCAGGAAGGAGCCGAGCGGCAGGCTCACGCTTATGGTGGCGGTCAAAGGGCCGGCTGGCGCGGCGGCGCCGACCGTGTTGTAGTAGCGAAAAAACAGGCCAAAGACCGTTACCACGTTCACCGCGGCGAAGAGAAAGGCGTACGCGGTGCCGAGCAGCATCCCGGCCAGCATGATGCTCAGCGCCAGCTGGCTGGAGAAGAGTATGCTGGTCGGGAAGCTCTCTATCGAGCTGTGATTGCTCACGACAAGCAGGACAATGCCGATATTGACGGTCAGGCTGAACAGCAAGGATGCCAATCGCACATTGCCAGCCCGATCCAGGGCGGCGACGAGAAAATTAAGCAGCAGGCTGCCACCGACAATCGCGTAGTCAGTGAGCCCTGAATTCCAGGGGGGGATCAGCATGACTACCAGTCCGATGGCGCTAAAAACGATCAGGCTTTTATTCAGAGGGCGCAGCAGAGCCGACTGGCGCTGACGACGCGCAGTCGGCTCCAATCTGGCAATCACCTGTTCAAGCTCAGCCGAAAAACTTGCCATCGATGGTGTCTCTGCTAACGAGAGCCACCTACTTCCAGGAGCTGCTCAGGCCTATAGAGTCTAGCTGCGTATCTGTAACGCCCCGATTATTCGCTGCATCGCGAATAGTCTGCAGCTCTTTCGCAGTGATGGATAAACCCTTCACTGTACCATCAGGATCGTTGAGGAGCTGCTTGCGAAAAACGGGGTCAAGGATGGCACGGCCGACGAGGCGTTCGAAATCAGAGCTCACATGGACCTCCTTGGCAAAGATTGGCAACATGGCCTGAGGCTGGGCCGAATGTTATGATGGTGCGGACTACGGTGCTTCGGCCCAGCGTGCCGCTAGGGGTCAACAAAGACTACGTTCCCCTAATATACCACGGATGTAAAACGCGGATTGTATGCCGGATTAAGATGGATTCCTATGCGGGAAGGCATAATAAAGCGACGGCACCCGTGACCCAGGCCGCGGTTCCCTTGCGCGCTACCAGCTGGCTTCTTCATCCTCCATACGCTCCCAGACCGAACAGGGCGCACAGCCTCGCGCGGCGCTCGCGCAGCTGCGCGAAGATCGTTATGTCATGATCGCGCTGCGCCTGGACCAGGGCGCTCAGGCGACAGTTCCCATAGGGCGCCAGACGCTGGATCGCCTGGCAGCAAAGGGCATTGTAGGTCCGCTCCACTTCCTCCCAAGAGCGCTCGGCGCGCAGCTCATATCCGGCCAGCCGCTCGAGCGTCCCCTCCGCGGCCGCGGAGGCATTCGCGCGAAAATCCCTGATCAGCCTGGCCGAGACCCAGTTGAGCTGCGCGGCCCGCAGGTCATCGAGCCAGTCACTCGCATCGTCGGCAATCTGGCGCGCCCCGGTCAGGCAGCGCACCGCCGCGGGCAGATCCTCCCAGCGTCTATCGTCGCCAGGCACGCAGGCCAGGTGCAGGTGAGCAGTCACGGTGAAGCCAAAGGGCGCAGCCCGGTCCATCAACAGGTCGGGCGTCCACGCTGCGAGCAGCTCGTCGCTCACCGTCGCGGGGTCAACGGGCCGCGCGCTCACCTCCTCGGCATAGGCCGCGGCCGAGGCTTCCAGCCGGGCGGCCAGATTAGCCCACGGGGCCCCGGCGAGCAGACCGAGGGCGGCGTAGCCGTTGAGAGTTTGGGTAAAGGTGTGCTGCGCCAGGGGCAGGGCGTCTGGGGTCAGGCCGCCATCAATGATCTCATCATGAATCTGACCGTGCCACCAGGCGTACAAGCCAGCTCGCCCGAGCACGGCACAGCGATCATCAGGAAGCGGCACGATCTCGGCGAGCCACCAGGGCAGCAGCGCGGCGATCTGGCTGAACTCGCCGGCAACCAGGCGCTCGAGCGTGGGGGCCGCCAGCGCGCACAGGGCGCGAGGCAGCGCCGAGCTCTCTTCGTGCAGCTGGACGACAACAGCGTTGAAGCACGACGCCTCGGCGGATGATAGCTGCATGGCCTCTCTCTGCGACTAATTTGCAGTAGGACTAAGTATAACGGCGCGGCCCAGGATGCTGACGTTCGCGCAGTGGGCATCCCGCAAGACAGCCCCGGCAGGCACATCCAATCCGACGGTTCGTCGTCGCTACATTTAGGGGCTCCCCGCGATATAACTCCGGGAAGCCCCTAAATATAGTAGATTATGCACAGGGTATCCACAAAATGTGGATAAGTACCGCGAGTAGTAGACTAGATCTGGTCTCTGCTACACCCGCTCGAGCAGCTCGTGGAGGCGTGGCGCCACCTCGGCCAGATCGGGCGGCAGCTGGTCGCCGCGCAGGATGGCCTGGCCCAGGGCAGAGCTCTTGAGCTCGAGCAGCTCGCGCTCAAGCTCATTGGTCATCAGCACATCGCGCTGGATCTTGCCGTCGCGGATCGTGATCACCCGCTGGGCCGCCGCGGCGACCTCGGTGTTGTGGGTCACGATCACCAGGGTCACGCCCTGCTCGCGGTTCAGATCGCTCAGCAGGCCCATAATATCGGCCGTGGCCTTGCTGTCGAGGTTACCGGTGGGCTCATCGGCCAGCACGATCGCCGGCCGGTTGGCCAGGGCCCGGGCGATCGCCACGCGCTGGCGCTCGCCGCCCGAGAGCTGGTTGGGCAGATGATCGCCGCGCTGCGCCAGCCCCACCAGGCCCAGCAGCTCGAGCGCCCGCGCCCGCCGCTTCCCGGCACTCAGACGCAGCTCGTGCATCGGCACCTCGACATTCTCGCGCGCCGTCAGGGTCGGCAGCAGGTTATGGCTCTGGAAAATGAAGCCGATCGTCTGCCCGCGGAAGCGGTCCAGGTCTTTCACCTGCGAGAGCGGCGTGCCGTTGACGATCACCTCGCCCGACGAGGGCCGGTCGAGGGCCCCGATCAGGTTTAGCAGGGTCGACTTGCCCGAGCCCGACGGGCCGACGATGGCCACCACCTCGCCCTTGTGGATCTTCAGGTCCACCCCGTCGAGGGCCTTCACCGGCAC
>JAAXUL010000640.1 GCA_013336035.1 Chloroflexales bacterium | reverse complement strand
GCGCGCGATAGGCCGGCCCATAGCGGCGAAAGAGCTCGCCCAGCGTGGTCACTGCATCCCCGCGGTGAGCGTGTCGAGTGCGCCGGTGGCGAGCTCTTCGGCCTTCTGAGTGAGGTGGGTGTAGATGGCCGTGGTTGAGGGCGAGCGATGACCGAGCCAGAGCTGGATGATACGGAGATTGACCCCGGCCTCAAGCAGATGGGTGGCCCAGGAGTGGCGCAGGGTGTGGACACAGGCGGGCTTGCTGATGCCGGCATCGCGCCGAGCAGCGTGAAAGGCCTTACGGAGGGTACAGGCGTGGATGGGTTTGGTGGCAGTACGGGGGTCAACGCCGCGCCGGCCAAGCGAGGGAAAGAGCCAGACCGGATTGCGATGGGTGAGCCACAGACGACGGAGCAGGGCTAAGGTGCGGGCAGGCAAGGGCACGTAGCGGTCTTTGCAGCCCTTGGCGTCGCGGAGAAGGAGCTGCATACGCGCGCTGTCGATCTGGGACACCTGGAGGTTGGCGCCTTCGCTGATGCGCAAGCCGCAGGAGTAGATGGTAGCGAGGCAGGCGTAGTGGTGGTCGAGGGTGAGATGGTTGAGGATCTGCCAGACTTCGTCGACGCTGAGCACAACCGGCAAGGTGTGAACGGGGCGGGGACGATAGAGGTCAAGACGCGGCCAGGGCTGGCGCAGGGTGAGCTCGAAGAAGAACTTGAAGGCACTGATGGCGACGGTGGTGGTAGAGCGCGAGAGGCCGCGCTGCTTGAGGTAGAGGAAGTACTGGCGGAACTCCTCATCGGTCACGAGGTGGGGGGATTTGCCATAGTAGAGGGCCAACTGCTCGACGTGACGCAGGTATGCGTCCTGGGTCGCCGGGGCCAGGCCCCGCAGCTGCATGTCCTCGGTCATGCGCTGTCGTAAGGGGGTCACGATGAAACCTCCTGGTGTGAAGGGATACGCCACCAGGAGGCATCGTCACATGGGCATCAGGACGAGGCAAGCCATCGGGGTAAGGGGCTGCGGTGGAGGTAGGGACTCTCTGCGCGAAGCGCTGGGATTGTGTTCACCGAAAGCCTACGGCGGGGCGCAACGCGGGGCTTCCGTTGTGCGTTCCTCTTCCTGCTCGGCGCACTCGGCGGCGATCTCGTCTGGGCGGCCCTTGCCCTGAGCGGTGCCGCGGCCATCGCTCAGCACGCCATCGCGCGGCTCCTCTTGAGCACGTGTGGCGGGGCACTCCTGCTCGCGCTGGCCTTCCAAGCCGTACGGCATGCGGCACGCCCCCCAGATCGCACCATCACCCCCCCCGCGGCGCGGGGCGACCTCCTCGCAGGACTCACCCTCTCTGTGGCGAACCCACTTGCGATAACCTTCTGGCTCAGCGTTGGCGGTGGAATGTTCATGGATAGACATCCGACCGTGGTGCATGTTTTCGTCGGCGCCGGTGGATTTCTCCTCGCCGTCCTGTTGTGCGACATCCTCCTCGCAGGAACTGCCGCGTGGGGCGCCCAGTTCCTCACACCCCGCCGGATGCGCTGGTGCAACCTGCTCGTTGCCGCGATGCTTGCGGTCTCCGGTGTCGCCATGCTCGGCCACCTCCTCACCCATGTGCTTGTTCGGTGAGCGGGCACGGGTCGCAGCAGCTCGTGGCCTGGCCCGGTTAGGACTCTGGCTGGGACCCACGTCCCAGGACAGTGGGCGCCCTCACCTGCTATCCTTGCGCCAGATCAGCGTTTTTATGGAGGAGACGATGACAACACGAAGCTTCAGGCGGGCAGGCCAGATCGTCGTCGGGGTCGGAATCGCTCTGTTGCTCGGCGCCCTGTTCCTGCTCCCCCAGGGTCTGGGCGCATCGTCGCCAGGGCCCGCGCTGACCACTTCGCCCCACCCGCTTGTGGCGCCTGTAGCTCCCCTGGCCCTACCCGTCGCACCACCAGCCGCCGCGCCCCTGGCGCCGGCCCTCGCCCCAGCACCGATACCCCTGACAGGAGGCCAGCCATGACGCCGCTCCTGCGCGCTGCCGTACGCGGCCTCATACCGCTCCTGGTCGTGGCGCTTGTGGCCTGTGGTGCGTCGCCCCAGGCGCCCGGCGACTATCTTGTCAACGCGCTCGACTGGGTCGAGGCCCACGCGGTGCTTCACGACCGGATTGCCGATTGGCCAGCCCTGCGGGCTGAGGCCCTGGCCCAGGTACCCAACCCCGCTACCGCCGCCGAGACCTACCCCGCGATCCGTCACGTCCTCGCCGCGCTGGACGCCACCGGCGACCGCAACGCCTTCCTGATCGAGCCCGGCATCCTCGGCGTTGGGGTGCGCTCCTACGGCTTCAACGAGCTGCGCGGCGACGGGACGATTGTCTTCCTACAGCCTGGCGGCCCCGCCGAGCGGGCCGGCATGCGCCTGGGTGACCGAATTACCCACGCCGACGGCGTCCCACTTGCCGAGTACCAGGCCGCGCACGCAGGTGACCCGATGCAGCCGTCGATTCGGTTCACGTTCACGCGGCCCGGCGAGGCGAGTCCCCGCGAGGTGACCCTGGAGGCGGCCACGATCAGCTACGAGGGCCGGCCGAGCGGGCGGCGCATCGAGACGAGCGGCGCCGGCATCGGCTACCTCGAGCTCCCCTGGGACTGGGGCTCGCGCCGCTACCCCACTCTGGCCCAAGAGGTCATCCGCGCCGCCGATCAGCCCGCCGCCTGCGGCTGGATCATCGACCTGCGCCGGAACGTCGGCGGCAACATGTGGACCTTCCTCGCCGCCGTCGGGCCAATCCTCGGCCCAGGTGAACTGGGCAGCTTTGAGTACCGTGACGGGCGCCGCGAGG
Organism: Chloroflexales bacterium; assembly: GCA_013336035.1. Classification (GTDB taxonomy): domain Bacteria; phylum Chloroflexota; class Chloroflexia; order Chloroflexales; family Chloroflexaceae; genus CAIWXH01. Next base: position 2,374 of record JAAXUL010000640.1, on the reverse strand, counting down.
GCTGGAGCTACCAGGACGGCGAGGTGCGCTGGAACGGCGAGCGGCGTGGCGAGAGTGAGGTCGAGGGTCCGATCTACACAATGGCGCCTCGTCCGGTGGCGCTGCTGATCAGCCCCGGGACGGCTCAGGCCGGCGAGACCACGCTGGTCGCCTTCCTCGGCCGCCCCGAGACCCGCCTCTTTGGCGAGCCGACCACAGGGGTGCCGTTCCTGCTCGACCACACCACCCTGAGCGACGGCGCTGAGCTGAATGTCAGCGGGGCGCGCTCCTACGACCGCACCGGCGCCATCTATGAGGGGCCGATCGCCCCCGACGAGCGCGTGGCGACCGACTGGACGCGCTTCGGCGGCGACGACGACCCGGTGATCCAGGCTGCCCTGGACTGGCTGCAGACACAGCCTGCGTGCAGCCGGTGAGCGCTGGACAACCAGGGTATACTGGTGCCACCGATACGGCACGAGGAAAGTAGGGACGCGATGGAGCTTACCCGCTCAATCGCCGGCTCACAGGCGGCTGCGGATCAGCGCACGGCACGGCTGCGCGGACTGCCCCTGGCGCTCGCGCGTCTCGGCTGTATCGTGCTGGCGGCAAGCTCGCTCGTCCTCTTCGTCGCCGGCCTCCCTGTTCAGCTCTCCTGGCTCCACGACAGACTCAGACCGATCGCCGCGACTGTGCATCGTGTGCCCGGGGGCGAGCTGACCCTCTCCCCGTGGAGTCCCGGCCCAGTGGTGGCAGCCGGTATTCTCGGCGGCGACGTGCTCGTGGCGGTCGATGGGGTTGCGCTGCCGGTGGAACCGGGCTCGCCCGTGCCGCCTGACCTGTTTCGCCGCCCCCTCGGCGCCGAGATGCACCTGCTGGTGCGCACCGGCGATGCCGCGCCGCGGGCCGTCACGCTCATCGCCGGTGGGCCGGCGCTGCGGCCCCTCGCCAGCCTGGGGCTCTCGCCGAGCGCGCCGGTGCTCTTCGCCCTGGCGGTCGAGATCGTCGCTGCCCTCGCCTTCACGGCCGTGGCGACGCTGATTGCCTGGCGGCGCTCTGATACGGTCATCGCCTTGCTCAGCGCGAGCATGCTGCTCGTCGTCTTTGTTGGGGCCCTCTCGGGGCCGGCTCAGGCGATCAACGACCTGATCCCGTTGTGGCGGCCGCAGATCGAGCGCTGGTATGGCGTGGGCTTTGTCGGGATTATGGCCTTCCTATTCCTCTTCCCCGACGGGCGCTTCGTCCCGCGGGGCACCGCGTTGGCCCTCGGACTCCTGATGGCATGGATGCTCGCCGCCACCGCTACCCCGGTGCTGCTGCCATGGCGTATGCCACGAGCACCCTACCTGACCCTGATGGCGCTCTGCTTGGCCGCCGGGGTGCTCGCCCAGGCCTATCGTTTCCGGCGTCGCTCGGGGCCCGTGGAGCGCCAGCAGACCCGCTGGGTGGTCGTCGGTGCGGGCCTTGCGGCTGTGGGCCTCGCGCTGCACCTCGGCGCACTACAGTTTCTAGCGGGCACGGAGTACAGCGCCAACCTGCTCTACCTGGGTGTGGTCTATCCTGGGGTCAGGCTGCTGGAGGCGGCGCTGCCGCTCGCGATTGCCGCGGCCATCCTCCAGTATCAGCTCTGGGCGATCGACGTGGTGGTGCGTCGCGTCCTGGTCTACGGCGCCCTCACCGCCTGCGTCGTGACGGGCTACGCGCTGCTGCTCACCGGCCTCAGCGTCGTCATTCAGACCCAGGGCGGGGCGCTCGTAGCCCTGCTCGCCGCCACCCTGGTGGCTATCGCCTTCGAGCCCCTGCAGGCCTATTTTCAGCGCGCAGCGCGCCGCCTGCTCTACGGCGAGCGCGACGAGCCCTACGCCGCCCTGCTGCGCCTCGGCGCCAGCCTGGAGGCTACGCCTGCTCCCGGCACGGCACCGGCGCGGATCGTCGCCACCGTGGCCCAGAGCCTCAAGCTGCCCTATGTCGCGGTGCAGCTCGGCTACGGCGAGGTGCGCCAGGAGGTCGCCGCGCAGGGCGCCGTCCCGGCCCCAGGGCTCGAGCAGACCATCCCCCTCACCCACCAGGGCGAGATCATCGGTCGGCTGGTGGTCGCCCCGCGGCGCGGCGAGCAGGCCCTGAGCGCGGCCGACCGGCGCCTGCTTGACGAGCTGGCCCGCCAGGCGGGGGCCACGCTCCACGCGCAGGCGCTGACCGACGAGCTCCAGCAGGCCCGCGAGGGGCTGGTGCTCGCCCGCGAAGAGGAGCGCCGCCGCATCAGGCGTGATCTCCACGACGGCCTCGGCCCAACGCTCGCCGCTCAGACACTCAAGGCCGGTGCCGTTCGCCACCTGGTACGGGCCAATCCGGAGCTGGCTGAGCAGGTGCTGGGTGGGCTGGAGGCCGACCTCAC
>JAAXUL010001465.1 GCA_013336035.1 Chloroflexales bacterium | reverse complement strand
CGCACGAGCGCGCCTGCGCCCAGCGGTAGCTGCTCGACAGCGCTCACAATACCCCACGCGCCCGCCGCAAGCCACCCGCTCCCGAGGCCGCCGATGAAGCCGCTCAGGGCGCCGCTCAGCACCGCCACGACCGTGACGCTGTCGAGCGCATGCTGCATCGCCGGGCCGAGCACGCTGTCGGCCAGGGCGGTGAGCGCCCAGGTGAGCGCGCTTGCGCCGACGCGGGCACCCTGCCGCCCATCGGGGTCGGGGACGGGCTGCGCCGCCAGGCCGACAAAGGCGCCTACGATCCCCAGCGTGAGCATCCGCGGCACGGTGCCGCCCACGGCGGGCGTGCCCAGGGTCAGCGGCACCAGCAGCAGCCAGGGCAGCACCACCGGCAGGGCGGCGAGGGCCAGCAGGAAGCGTGAGGCGTCGCGCCGCTGAAACACGATCGTTAGCCCGTGGAGGATGCAGAGCAGCGTCGCCAGCAGGAGCTGCCCCCCTCGCCGCTCATACCACTCGCCCACTGGTGGCGCGAGCAGCACACTCGTCAACGCGAGGAGCGAACATGTGAGGGTGTGACCGCTCACCCAGCGCAGCCAGGTTGGCCGCGCGGTCTGAATCTGCGTTTGCGGCGCGCTCCGCGTATCGCTCATGGCGCCACGCTCCACTGTTGTACGACTTAAGGGCGGTAGCCGTTCTCTGCGGAGCGGCTACGGCGTAGCACCAGCTGGCGAGAGCCCATCCAGGACCTCCAGGAGCTGGCGCCGGTAGGGTGCTCCAACCACCTGCGCCCAGCAGGCCGGGAGGGCGGCGAGGTGGGCCGCCCGCTCGGCGCGACGGTGGGCCAGGTACGCCTGCGCGCCAGGATCGTCCGCCAGGTGCAGCTCGGCGAGATAGGCGCGGGCCGCGACCTCGTCCTGCAGCGCGCCCAGGGCCTCCTGCAAGCTGGCCAGCGGCTCAAGCAGGGCCACCGCCGGCGCGCCGCTCGCGCCGCTGATGCGAGGCGTGATCGCCTCGGCGAAGCACTCGATGGTGTAGCGGAGCCGCTTGCCCACGATCCGGGCCTGGTGCTGCACCTCCTCCGAGTCCGTGAGCAGCACCGGCCCGAAGGCGCGCAGGGCCTCGTAGCGCCGCCAGAGCAGCGAGCCGGCCAGATCCTGCACGCGCAGGGGCACGCCGGTCTCGGGGAGCCGCGCGACGCCGGCGCCGGGCGTGGTCAGAAAGGCAGCAAAGGCGTGCTTGAACCGGGTGTAGCGCGCCGTCTCCAGGCTCGCCAGCATCGTTTGCCGCGCCCCGACATAGTCCTGCTCCACCGCGGCCAGGAGGCTGGCCAGCTCATCACGCGCGGGCGCCGGGAGCGACTCCTGGTAGTGGGCCAGATGCTCACGGAAGACATCGCGGTCGCGCACCGCGCCGAGGGCCGTGGCGACGGCCCGAAGCCCGCGGCGAAAGTGGCGGATGATCTGCGGCTCGAAGCAGGAGGCCACGACCTGGAGCGAGGCCCGCAGGCGCCGGGTGGCCACCCGCAGCTGATGCACATCTTCAGCATCCTCACCGCTGCGCACGGCGGCCTCGCGCGCCAGGAGCCGCTCGAGCTGGTGGCGGAGGATGCGGCGCACGCCCTCGGCCAGGGGCTCGGCGGCGTCCAGTCGCAGGGGTACCACGACGGCGGCCCAGGGAGCGGGAAGCGTCCAGGGGACAATCGTGTCGGGGACCGTCTCGAAGTCAGGGGGCGACGTCAGCTCAATGCGCAGGGGGCCAATGGCCTTCTGCCAGCGCTCAATTGGCGCGGCGCCCTCAGCCAGGGCAGCGGGGAGGTGGGCGACGCGGATGGTGGTCGCCGGACCCTCACAGGTCAGCTGGAGGGCGGACGCTGGCAGGTCACCCAGGGCATCGGCCAGCATGAGCAGCGCGCTCAGGCGCAGCGCGGCCGCCTTCGCGGATGGCGGGAGCCAGAGAAACGCCGGCTCGCGGCGGCGGCGCAGCCGGGCGCGCTGGAAGGCGAC
>JAAXUL010000639.1 GCA_013336035.1 Chloroflexales bacterium | reverse complement strand
CGCTGAGTGGTGGGCGCTCACCGATGCGGTGGGCACCGCCAGCTTCAGCGGCGTGCCGAGGCAGGCCCTCGCCGGTATGCGCATCGCCGTCACGGCCGACCGATCAGCATAAATGGCGCCCAGTGGATTGGGTCGGCGTAGAGCGCCGTCTCGTCCAGATCCGCGGGCACCTCGGGGAGGGCGCCGGGCGCGGCGAGCTCATCGCTCTCCTCGCGCCAGCGCGTGAAGGTGCGGGCCAGCTCGCGCCCCGTAAGGCCGCGCACGGCCACGATGGCGTCGCGCAGGGCGATCCCGGGCGTGGCTCCGCCCGCCAGGGCCGCGTAGAAGCGCTCCATGAGCAGCAGCGTCACCAGGTCTGTCGCCTCCCAGAGGGCGCAGACCACCGCGGACGCCCCGGCGTGAAGCCAGGCCCGCTGGAGGCCGAGCAGCTCGTCGCCGGGGACGACGTGGCTGAGGCCGCTGGTACACGCGCTGAGCACGACCAGATCGGCGCGCAGATTGATGCTGCCCATGATCGTGCGGGCGCTCAGCGTGTCGCCGCCGGCCAGGGCCAGGTACGAGCCGAGGGGGTCATCGGGGCGGAAGCGGGCGTGGCCGGCGATATGGAGGGCGCGCAGCCCCGGCGCGGCCGCGGTCAGGGCCGTGGTGCGGGCCTCTGCGCCGGTCAGGGCAGCGCCGCCGATGGCGCGGGCGACTATGCGGGCCTCGTGCTCGGCGTAGCGCAGGGCGCCCTCGCCCTCGCTGTTGTAGCCGAGGGCCAGGAAGGCGCCGTCCGCCGGGGCGGGCTCGCGGCGCAGGCAGTTGCGCAGCAGGATCGTGGCGCTGGGCGCTATGGCGATCGCCGGGCCCTCGGCGGCAAGCAGGTGGCGCCCGCCCGGCGAGCGCAGGGCCATAAACGGCACGTAGTGCAGTGGCCCGTGGGGCACGATGAAAAGCTGCGCGCAGCCCGCCAGCAGACCCTCGACGGGGCCGATCAGCCGCGTGTAGAGCGAGGTGAGCACCCGCTCGCGCACCAGGTGGCGGCCGGGCCGCGGGTCGCCCGCCGTGGGCCGCAGGCTGTTCGGGTCCAGCGCGATGTGGTGCGCCGCGCAGCTGTCGCGGGTGATCGCGAAGAGCACCACCCCCGCCGGCAGCAGCAGATGCTTGAGCAGGGCCTTATTCTCGGGCGGGATCTTGTGAAAGAAGTGCTCGCCCGAGGGCAGCACGCCCGTGGTGTAGTACTCGAGCAGCACGGCGCCCTCGGGAAGGGTGGCCTGCACCTCGTCCAGGCCCACCGTGGGCAGGGCGAAGGCCTCGCTGAGCTCGGGGTCCTTCGCGGCCAGGCTGTCGAGGAAGGCGCGCGAGCAGGCTCGCTCGACCACGGCGAAGGCCTCGGCCGCCTGCCCCAGCGCGAGCCGGTGCAGCGCGGCGGCCTCGTAGACCTGCTGGGCCGTGCCGAGCACGCCGATCTTGATCTCCTCGGCTTTGTGGGCGCCGCGCAGGCTGTCCACCGCGTCGAGGGCCCTGCCGTAGGCGGCATTCGCCTCATCGGCCCGCCCAAGGGCCTGGAGCGTGCGCCCGCGCACATAGTGGATGTTACTCGCCCGATGCTTGTGCTGGAGCTGCTCTGCCAGCTGCTCGGCCTCATCGTAGCACTGAAGGGCCTCCGCGTGACGCTGAAGGGTGTAGTAGAGGAAGCCAAGCTGCCACCAGGAGTCCATCGCCGCCACGGGATCGCCGCGCCTCTGTACATAGGCGTAGTCCAGCGCCTGGCGGTAGGCTTTCTCGCTGGCAACGGGGTTGCCCAGAATAAGGTTCAGAAAGCCCTGGCCCCAGTAGCAGGCGGCCAGGGGCGGCTCCATCGCCAGCTGCGTGAAACGCCGGGTCGCCTCGGCGTATTTGTCGCGAGCAGTCGACCAGCGGCCAAGGTACATGGCGTTGAGGCCGGCGCTATAGCAGGCGAGCGCTAGCCGCTCTTGATCGCTATGGGCCAGAAAAATACGCTCGCTCTCCAAAACGAGATCGAGAGCGTGCTCGTACTGCTCTATCTCGTTATAGATTGAGCCCATATTGAAGTATGCTACGCCACAGTACACCTCTTGACCATAGTTTCTTGCAAGCTCGATAAGCTCCTCATACACTTGAAGCGCCCGGTCGTACTGAGTGAGATAGCGCAGCATGTTGCCGCGAGCCAGGGTAGCATCAAGATGAACCTGGGGCTCCAATGCTCCTAATGCAAAGAGCTGCTCAAGCAGCAACTCGCCGGCCGCGTAGTCGCCGGTGCGCAGGGCGACGAAGGCCTGGTACAGCGTCAGGCGTTGCACATGATGTCTCAGCCGAGGCTGCGCGGTCGCGACCGCATCAAGCAGATCACGAATGGCCTGCCACTCGAGACGGATATAGAAGACAGAGAATAGCCGTGCAAGCTGGGTGAAGCAATGATGCTCGTCATCATCGCGCCGTTGGTCCTGGGCCGTGGCCATACGCTCAAGGAAGAAATAAAACGTGCGCGAACGAAGCTCGATCTCACGATATGCTCCCATAGCGTGTAGACGCTGGAGTGCCGCCTCACGTACGTCATCACGCAGCATAAGGGCGCTAGGGCGGCCCGGCGCGGCGACGACGATACCGGCGTCGATCAGGGCTGAAAGGGCGGGCGACGCAGCCTCGGCCAGGGAGCGCATTATATCCGCGTCGAACCAGTCAAGCAGTGCAGCCTGGATAAGCAGGGCCTCCCGTAGTTCGGCGTCCATAATCTGAGTCCTACTGTGCAAGTCATATTCATGAGAGGTTTTTATGCCCCCTCGGCGTTTTGTCTTTAATCCACCGGCGGCCTCGGTCTTTACGAGCACTGGCGCCACACGATACCTGAGCTCGAATGAGCCGACAATCGTGCTAGAGGAGACGCTCAGCCTGCGGCCCGCCCATATCCGCCACGCAGAGCAGCAAGGGGCTCTGCCCGCGCTAACGCTGCCCGAAGACGCCGCGCGCGAGAGCGCTCTCGTCGGCAACGACCTCAGCCTCTTCTGCCGTGAGTATCTTGTGCGCCGGGTCTGGGTCGACGATGAGCATGAGCGCGAGGAGCTCGACGATGTCCGCGCGCCGCTCGGCAATGCGCCGCCGCGACTCTTGAGCAACAGGCCGGTGGCGACCGATCGCCTTATGCAGGCCCTTGGGCGCCCCAGCGGTATAGTCGAGCCGGGCGCCGAGGTGCTGTATCTCTTTAACGTGATCGTGGCCCTGGAGTGGGTGCCGACGCCCCAGCGGCTGCGCCGCCTCCAGTGGGCCTTCCGGCGCGCCTCCGACTACCTCTACGATGTGACCAATGGGGGGATGGCCTTCGGGCAGGTGGTCTTCGCCGGGCCGGCGTGGATGCGCGGCGCCGACATCCAGATCCTGGCCTCGAACCGCTTCTTGCCGCGTAGCTGGGTGAGCGGCCTGCTGGAGGGCCACAAATACACGCCGATCCGCCTGGGGCGTGGCCTCTGGGTGCGCGACCGGCGCATTGTGGTGGACTGGGACGAGCCCGAGGGCTACAGGGCGATCGTGCATGAGTGGGCCCACTACGCCCTGGGCCTGAAGGACGAGTACATGCATGTGCAAGAGGTCTACCTCGACGCGGTAAACAACCGGTTGTATGAGAAAGCTCCCTCCACTGAATCTGCGCGGCTAGAGGTGGTACTGCCCAGCCGAAGGGTAAAGAGCGAATCGATCATGGCCTCCGTCCAGGGCAACAGCGAGCTGCCGAACCCTCTTCCCTCGGCCGGACGGAGCCATGCCAACCTGAGCAGTGTGATCGATCGGCGCTACCCCCACCTGCGCGACCGGCTGCGCAGGCCCTGGAGCGGCCCCGGACGCTTACCTTTGCCGCTGCCCCACTTTCGCCTCGCCGGCGAGCTGGCTGAGCAGGTGCCGCACACCGAGCGCAGTATCAGCATCCCCTTCGCCCTCGGAGCGCCCCAGAGGGTCAGTCTAGAGGCCGCCTCGGCCCCGGTGATTTCTCTGGACAATGATACGATACCGCAGGGCCGGTGGGAAGTCTTTCTGATGCGTTTTCTTGACGGCAAGCCCACGCGGCTTGTCTATCAGGGCGAGATCGATGCCCGCTCGCCCGAGCAGGGCTTCACGCTCCTTGGCGCCGCCCCTGGGGATACAGTCCTTCTTGTTGGCAGTGATGACCTGCTTAGCCAGATCTGGGCGCGCGATCTCGACGCCTTGGAGCCGGCGGAGGATAGGCTGCTGATCAGCTACCGTTGGCTGCAGCTTGAGGCAGAGCAAGGACGCGCTATGAGGCTGGGCGCTAATCCCGCAGCTGATAGCCTCAGCGCCACGGTCGTCGAGCTGTTGGCCAAAGACCTGCGGGCCTGGCGGGCCCCAGTCCCGCCGGCGACGCCTATCGAAGCCCCCGACGTGCTGCCCGTAGCTCCAAAAGAGGCGGCAAAGACCCGCGCGCTGGTCAGCCTGAGGGGCAGCGGGGAGGGCGCCGGCCTCGAGCATGCTGTCTTCGGGATCGGCGATGCCGCCCAGGCCCCTGTGCCGGAGGTCGAGGGAGCTTTCAGGCTGCCATCGCTCGATGGCTATGTCGTAACCACGCTGAGCCAGGACGCCGGGGTGACAGGGCAGCCTCGGCTGGTCATCAGCGATTTCTCGCAGGGTGGCCCACCAGCTACAGCGCCGACGATGGTCTCAGATCCCATCTCTGCGGGCGCGGCCAGCGGCGAGGCGCTCATCATCTGCGACGTTCAGGACCAAAGCCTGGACACCGCGGGCTATCGGGTAATCACGACTGCGCTCCGCGGCGCTCAGCTCAGCGCCGCGAAAGCCCTGAGCCCGATCTACAGCGTCGCGACCAACATCCCGCTGCTCAAGAGCTTCAGCCCCACCCTGCTGATCGTGAACGCCCTCCCCGACGACGGGTCGTTGGACGACGTGTGGATCTGCCGGGTCGAGGGCGAGGGGCTGGTCCGCCTGCCGACCTATATCGGCGCCGGGGGGGGCGCCGCCCTGACTCCATTGTCGGCCGACTCTGGCAGCACGCTAGTCGTGGATGCGCCCACGCCGCCAGAGCCGGCAGCGTACCCGCTCATCGAGCGCTTCGTGCTGGCCCGCATGGCGGCCTCCGCCCCGGACGGCGGAGGGGGGGACGTCCGGGCCTGATCGCCGCGATCCGGCGGGGGCGCTAGGGGGCGACGGGATAGCCGTCG
>JAAXUL010001464.1 GCA_013336035.1 Chloroflexales bacterium | reverse complement strand
CATCCAAAAGGCAACGATGATTTGGATGGGCAAACTTTGGCCAGCCAAAATCGTGAATACCAAAATATCCGCAGGCTGCAGCCAATGCTATCCATACATAGCCAAGTGCTTTTTTTATTGTGTTCATAAATTTATTTTTGGGTGGGGCGAAGCCCCACCGCGCCTCCCCGCCCATGCACACGAGCGCCCTTATGACGATAGAGGAGCGAGCGATGTCCATCGACGAACCTTCGACGACGGAGATAGGGATCACCATCGTGGCCGGCACCCTGTTCGCTGCGGTGTACCGCGACTACGTCGATCGGCTGGAGCTCCGGGGGGACGAGCGCATCCTCGACTACGGCTCAGGGGCGGGCACCCCGGCGCGCTTCCTGGCCCGGCGGCTTCAGCGCGGCGGGCAGCTGACCTGCGTGGACATCTCGGCGCGCTGGCAGGGGGTCGCCCGGCGCCGGCTCCGACACGCGGGCAACGTGGCCTTCAAGCTCGGGCCGATCGAGGCTCTGGAGCTGCCCGATCAGGCCTTCGACGGCATCCTCGTCCACTTCGTGTTGCACGACATCCCGACCGCTGCGCAGCCGGCGATCGTCGGGCAGATGGGCCGCGTGCTGGCCAGCGCTGGGCGGATCTTTATCCGTGAGCCGCTGCGCTTCATCGCCCGCGACGAGATTGACCGCCTGATGAGCCAGATCGGGCTGGTCGCGCGCACGGCGGCGGTCACGACAATCCCAACCCAGGGCGCCGTGTATGAGGCGGTCTACAGCCAGTCCGCCGTCGCCTGAATGCGGGCGCGAGCAGGTCGGCGCTGGCGGTACGCGCGTAGGCAATTCCGTGCCCTGCCACGTGAGCGGCAGGGCTTTGCTGTGCTTTCCACCCGCTGACCAGCCGGGTGGTTCGCCGCCCCGTGTCCTCGCGCTCTGCCAGTGGCGGAGTTATACCACAAGTACTTTTTAACACAATATTGACATCTTTGAGATCTCACCTTTATAATCGCGACATATACCCCTACCCCCTATGAGTATCTTAAGGAGCCGGGAATGGACCCAACGCTGGGGCGATTCGTCGCGTCGCTCGAGGCCCACATGACCGCCGAAGATGTCGTGAACCTGGAAGCCTGCATGGACTGCAAGCTCTGTGGCGAGGCCTGCGCCTGGTACCTGGGCACCGGCGATGACACGCTCCACCCGACCTACAAGACAAACTTCCTGCGCGACATCTACCGCCGCTACATGACCCTCGAGGGCAAGATCGCCGGCCCGTTGGGCCTCATCCCCTCCCCCACCACCGAAGACCTGCGCGCCCATATGGCCTCCTTCTGGCAGTGCACCGCCTGTGGCCGCTGCACCCTGGCCTGTCCCGCCGGCCTCTCCACCCGCAGCCTGGTGCGCATGGCCCGCGCCGCCTACACCGACTCCGGCCTCAGCCAGGAAAACCCCACCCTCAAATCGATCATCCACAACCTCGAGACGGTCAACCATAGCTTCGGCCTGACTATCCCTCAGGTGCTGCTGCGCTACAGCCTTTTCCTCTGTCACCAGGACATCGAGTTGCCCATTGATATTCACGGCGCCGAGACCCTGTTTGTCTGCCCCTCGGCCGCCAACACGCGCATCCCCGACTACGCCGTCAAGGTCATGGAGCTGCTCAACGCCGCCGAGATCAGCTACACCGTCTCCTCGCGCATCGCCGAGACCGGCACCGAGGCTGACCACATCGTGGTCCACCACGAGCTAGCGAAGTCCATCCTCGAGGCCTGGGAGAATGAGGCCGAGCGTCTGGGCGTCAAGCAGGTGATGGTCGCCGAGTGTGGCTGTGACACCCGCTCGCTGTTCTTTGAGGCCCAGGAGATCCTCGGGCGGCCCTTCAAATTCCCGATTGTGCTCTTCGACGCGGTGCTGCTCGAGGCGATCGAGCGGGGCACGCTGCCGGTCGAGAAGACCGACAAGGCGATCACCCTGCACGACCCCTGCCACTCGACGCGCCTGGCCGGCCAGG
>JAAXUL010000638.1 GCA_013336035.1 Chloroflexales bacterium | reverse complement strand
CTGGCGGCGGCGACACCGGCGCCGATCACAAGCACCCGCTTGCCGGCCGCGTCGATGGCGACCGCCGGGTCGATCAGCTCGCCCGTGCAGCGGCGGTTCTGCTGGGTGAGGAACGGTATCGCGAAGTGGACCCCGTGCAGGTCGCGCCCCTCGGCGGCCAGGTCGCGCGGCTGCTGGGCGCCGCCGGCGAGCAGCACCGCGTCGAAGCCCTGGCACAGCTCCTCGGCCGGGATGCTGACCCCGACGTGGATGCCGGTGAGGAAGGCTACGCCCTCGGCCTCGAGCTGGGCCAGGCGTCGGTCGAGGACCTCCTTCTCGAGCTTGAAGTCGGGGATGCCGTAGCGCAGCAGCCCCCCGATGCGATCATCGCGCTCGAAGACCGAGACCTCGTGGCCCTTGCGGCGCAGCTGCTGGGCGGCGGTCAGGCCGGCCGGGCCCGAGCCGATGATAGCCACACGCTTGCCGGTGAGGGTCCGCGGCGGCTCGGGGCGCACATAGCCGTCCTCGAAGCCCTTCTCGATGATCCGCATCTCGACCATCTTGATCGCGACCGGGTTGAAGTTCAGGCCTACCGAGCAGGACCCCTCACAGAGTGCGGGGCAGAGGTGCCCGGTGAACTCGGGAAAGTTGTTGTCGCGGTGCAGCTGCTCGAGGGCTTGCTCCCAGTAGCCCTGGGAGACGAGGTCGTTCCAGAAGGGGATGAAGTTGCCCAGGGGGCAGGCGACGTGGCAGTACGGGATGCCACAGTCCATGCAGCGGGCGCCCTGCTTAACGACCACCGCGTCGTCAACCGGCTCGTAGACGTCGTGGTAGTCGTGCAGCCGCAGTGTGATCGGCCGACCGCGCAGATCCTGGCGCTCGTACTTCAGAAAGCCTTCAACTTCGCCCATCGAAAACCCGCCTCTCTTTAGGTTGTTGCCGAGATGCTGTCGTCCCCGCAGCGGTGGGATGTGGGCCCCGAGGACCGCAAAGCCGGAGATCGGGATCTCCTTATGGGTGCCGCGTGGCTTGTGATCCGACGACCCTACGTGCGATGACAGCGGGCCACATGGGGCCACACTGGGCGGACATTGCCGGCAAGCTGCTCTGCTTCTGCTGGGGGCATAACCGGCGGAGGGCGCCGCGCTGCGCCAAGGCCTGCCTTGGGGGGGGTGGCCGTAATGGGAAGACTGTACGTCTTTCCAGCTCCGCCTGGGGTAATAGGTTCTCAACCCTGGCTGGCGCTCCGGCAACCCTGTGTCCGGCGCTCTAGGTCTGGGGCGGCGATGCCTGGTCGCGGCCATCGGTCGGCTGCGCCTCGCCCCAGCGGGGCAGCTGGAAGGGTAGGCTCAGCCAGGGACGGGCAGGCTCGGGCTGCGGGGCGGGCTCGGGCTGCGGGGCCGGCGTTTCCAGGCGCCACGCCCGCAGGGCCAGCAGCTCCTCGGCCAGGTCGCGGGCCGCGGTGAGCCCCGCCTGCTCGCCCTTGGTGGTGTTGGTCATGTCGAGGGTTGGGATGTCGGCCACGTAGGGGCTGATCAGCAGGTCGGGCGGGTTATCGCGCAGGTGCAGGGTCGTCGCGTGGTTGACCAGCAGCGAGAGGGCCCTGCCCGCGACGACCAGCTGCTGGGGCGCCAGCATCAGGCGGGCCAGGGGCGAGTCGGAGGGCAGGGACGCCAGCCCGAAGTTCGGCACGGCGTCATTCAGCTCGATCGCGATCACGCGCTGGGCACCGAGGCGCTGGGCCGCGTCGACGGGCAGGTTGTTGAGGATGCCGCCGTCGGCCAGGATCATGTCGCCTCGCACAACCGGCGGGACGATGAGCGGGAGGGCCGTGGTCGCCAGGAGGGCCTCGACCAGGGGGCCCTCGTCGAGCAGCACCTGCCGGCCGCTCGCCAGGTCGGTGGCCATCACCGCGCAGGGCGTACGCAGATCGGCGAAGGTGCGGTTGCCAAGCATGCGGCGCAAGATCTCTTCGCGGCGCCGCTGGCCGATCAGGCCGGTGCGGGTCGGGTCGGGCACGGCGATGCGGCGCAGGGCCGTGTTGCGGAAGATCTCGTGGATGGCCTCGAAGCTCAGCCCAGCGGCGTAGAGGACCGCCACCGCCCCGCCCGTCGAGCTGCCCACGATCAGGTCGATGGGCACGTCTAGCTCTTCGAGCACTCGCAGCACGCCCACATGGGCCATGCCCTTGCCGCCGCCGCCCCCCAGGGCCAGACCCAGGCGTCGCGGCTCGGGCGGCGCCTGCGCAGCCGGCGGCGCGAGCGGCCCCCGGCTCAGGCTCGCGAAGTAGCTCCGGATCTGCTCGAACCAGCTAATGCTGCTCTCGCTCATCGTCGTCGCCCCCTTCGCGCCGAGATGGGTGCCGTTCGTGAGATCGCGATAGCTCAAGTCTGCAACCAGTATACAGCTATCCTCGGCCATCCGCAGGCCTATGCTAGAATACAGCCTATGGACGAGAAGACCTCAGGCCATCTGGCCACCCACCTGCTGGCCTTTGGCTACCTGCTGCGCGAGATGGGCGTGCCGGTCAGCCCCGGCCAGATGCTCGCCGTCCTCGAAGCGCTCGAGCACGTCTCGATCACCAGCCGCGAGGATTTTCGCGCCACGATGCGCTGCATGCTGGTGCTGCGCCACGAGGATCTGCCCCTCTTCGATACGGCCTTCGAGTTCTACTGGCGTAGCGCCCCCGGCGCCAACCCCGAGACCCATCTGCTCTATGCCGCTATCCCTCAGGTGAAGGTGCCCCGGCGCCAGCTGCGTCTGCGCCGCCGCGAGGAGGAGCCCGACCCCGCGACGGAGCAGGGGCGCGAGCGTGAGGAGCTAGAGCTCCAGCTCACCTTCAGCCGCGACGAGATCCTGCGCAAGAAGGATTTTGCCCAGTGCTCCTGGGAGGAGGTCCAGGCTGCCAAGGAGCTGATCCAGCGCATGCGCTGGCGTGTCGAGGAGCGCCCGACCCGCCGGCGCCGCCCCGCGCGCCGGGGCCGCAGCCTTGACTTCCGGCGGACCCTGCGGCGCAGCATGCGCTATGGCGGTATGCCGCTCGAGCTGGCCTGGCGCGAGGCCCAGACCACCCCGCGGCCCGTGGTGGTGATCTGCGACATCAGCGGCAGTATGGAGCGCTACTCGCGAATCTTGCTCCAGTTCATCTACGCCATCACCGAGGGCCTCGGCGACGTCGAGTCGTTCGTCTTCGGCACCCGCCTCACCCGGATCACACGCCAGCTGCGCCACCGCGACATCGACGACGCCATCGACCTAGTCAGCCGGCACGTGCTCGACTGGAGCGGCGGCACCCGCATCGGCGATGCTGTGAAAGAGTTCAACTTCCGCTGGGGCCGTCGCGTGCTCGGCCATGGGCCCGTCGTATTGCTGATCAGCGATGGCTGGGACCGGGGCGACCCAACGGTGCTGCGCCGCGAGATGGATCGTCTGCAACGATCGTGCCACCGGCTGATCTGGCTCAACCCGCTGCTGGGCAGCCCGGGCTACGAGCCGCTCACCATCGGTATGCAGGCGGCCCTGCCGTTCGTCGATGACTTCCTGCCCGTCCACAATCTGGTCAGCCTCGAGCAGCTTGGCGCGAAGCTTTCGGCCCTCTCGGCGAAGCCTACCGCCAGGCGCCAGCGGCCCGCGCCTCGGATAAGCCTATGACCACCCCGAACCCCAAAGCACAGGCCGACGCCCTGGTCGCCCGCGGGCGCAAGCTCCTCGAGCGGGGCGACCTGCCGGCCGCGACCGACTTGCTGAACCAGGCGGTGAAGCTCTACTGGGCCGCCGGTGAGCAGTACGCCGCCGCCGCCCAGATCGGCAACTACGGCTGGGCCCTGCGCCGCAAAGGCCGCCCCGACCTGGCCCGGCCCTACCTCGAGCAGGCCGCCGGCATCTTCGAGCAGCTCGGCCTGAAGGACTTCGCCGAGCGCCATCGCTTCGCCGCCGAGGACGCCCACGCCGGCATCACCCCTGAGCTGCTCGCCGACCTGCCCCCCGCCATCCGTGGCGCCATCGAGCGCGGCGATGTCGCGGGCCTCCAATTCGCCCTCGACGCTATGCCGGTGGCCGAGCGTGCGCTGGTGGTCGAGCGACTGGTGGCCGCCGGTGTGATCAGCACCGGCGGCGGCGACGAGAGCACCGCCGAGGCCGTCCGTCAGTTCGAGCCGCTGCTCCAGGGTATCGCCCGGGTCGCCCGGGACGACCAGGCCGAGCGGGCCGAGATCGAGGCGACGCTCGGCGACCTCGAGCGTAAGGGCTGGCGCCTGCGCCGCTCCGTCGAGAAGATCTGGGCGGGCGAGCGCCGCCCTGGCCCCCTCACCCAGAACCTCGACGAGCTCGACCAGGCTCTGGTCGCCCGCATCCTCGAGCTGATCGCCGGCGAGGGCGTCTAGACGCCATGTGCTATACTGACGAAAAACCGGGAGCAAGGCCATGGTTGACTATCTCGATCTGATCGACGCCTGGCTGGCCCGCGGCGAGCGGGTGGCCGTGGCGACCGTAGTGCGGACGATGGGATCGTCGCCGCGGCAGGTTGGCGCCAAGATGGTCGTTGCCTCGGGCGGCGGCATGGCCGGCTCGGTCAGCGGTGGCTGCATCGAGGGCGCCGTCTTCGAGGCCTGCCAGGAGGCGATCGCCAGCGGCCAGTCCCGCCTGCTCAGCTTCGGGGTCGCCGATGAGACCGCCTGGGAGGTGGGGCTGGCCTGTGGCGGCAAGGTCGATGTGTTTGTAGAGCCACTGCGCTAGGCGCGAGGAGGCGGGCGCAGCTGATATCTGCCGTCTGAACAACCCTATGAGCGAGCTATACCAGATTCTGCGCGAGGCGATTGCGGCCGGCAGGCCCGTGGCGACGGCGACACTGATCGCCGGGCCGGGCCCGGTGGGCGGCAAGCTGCTGGTCTGGCCCGACGGCGCCGCCGAGGGTCCCTCGGGCCGACAGGTTGCCCCGCCCGGACTGGTGCTGCTCGCGGTCCTCACTCTTGGCCTTGCGGTCGAGCAGGCCGCGCTTGGCCATCGCGTTCACCGCTTGGTAGGTGTACTCACCCTCGGGTCGGTAGTGGCCGCTCTCGTCGGTGACCTCGGTGAGGTCGAATCCAACACGGATCATCGGTACCGGGAATTGAAACTCCCGGCCGACGTTCGCCTGAGTGATGATCGCGAGATCATCCGGAACCTTGATACCGAGCTCTACGATTGCGCGGCTCGCCACATCAAATAGA
>JAAXUL010000637.1 GCA_013336035.1 Chloroflexales bacterium | reverse complement strand
GCTCTTCCGATCTGGTTGCGGAACGTCTTTTTCCGGGGAGGGCGTTAGCCCTCCCCGAGCCCCTCCGGCCGATCACATGAGCTTGGGCGGGTTTTTTCCGGGAGGGCCGCGCCACGTGCGCCCTGGCGAGCCCCTATGGCCCGCCGACGATGACTGTGCCCGGCTCGACTGATGTCTCGGCCGGCACCTCGGCCCCCTGGCCCAGCACGACGCCCCGCGTGATCAGCTGCGCGCGGCTGAGCAGGCCGCGCGTCTCGGCCGTGGGGCGCGGCTCCTCGAATGGTCGGGCCGCCAGCACCGCCCCGGCGCCCACCCGCGCCCCCTCGTCGAGCCAGCTGGCGTGGACCCGCGCCCCCGCGCCCACGCTGGCGCCCGCCACGAGGACGGAGGCCTCGACGACGGCGCCCGCGCCCACGCTGCACCCGGCCCCGACTGAGGCCGGGCCGACGACGCGCGCCTCGGGGTGAACGCTGGCCTCGGGGTGGATAAAGACCGGGCCGCCAGGCCGCCGCGCTAGCAGGAACTGGGCCGCGCCCAGGGCCTCCCACGGTGTGCCCACGGGCACCCAGTGGCCCGTGCAGACGTGGGGCCGCACCGGGTCGGTGGCGGCGATAGCGCCGATCAGGTCGGTCAGCTCGAGCTCGCCGCGGGGCGAGGGCCTGATCCGCTCGAGCAAGGGGAAGACCGCGGCGTCGAGCTGGTAGATGCCGGGGTTGGCCAGGGCGTCGGGCGGCGGGCTGGCCGGCTTCTCGAGGATGCCGCACACCGTGTCGCCCTGGATCTCGAGGATGCCGAACGAGCGGGCGTCCTCGACCCGCAGGCCGGCGACGCCGTAGCGCCCGCCGCAGACGCCCAGCACGTCCTCGCGGGCGATCAGATTGTCGCCGTAGAGCAGAAAGAAGGGCTCGTCGATCTTGCCCGCGGCAAGCAGCGCGCCGGCCGTGCCATTGACCACGGTCTGCCGGGCGTAGCGCAGGCCGATACCGCGATAGGCCGTGCCGAAGGCCGCCTCGATCATATCGGCGCGGTAGCCCACCACCAGGGTGACGCGCTCGACCAGGCCGACCAGCTCGTCGAGGATGTGGGCCAGGAGGGGCCGGTCCAGGAGCGGGATCAGGGGCTTGGGGCGGTGCAAGGTCAGAGGACGGGTACGCTTCGACTCACCGGCGACCAGGATGACCGCGTGGCGCGTGGCGCAGGCAGCGGCGGCAGAGGTGGGTGCCATGGCGGGGCTCCTTGTGGGTTGCGCGCTCCTGACGCAGAGCATACCACATCTTACGGAGCGCACGCCCCCCGCCGCGCCTAGGCCGTGAGCTGCTGCGCCAGCAGAATGGCCTGCGCGACCTCGCGCATGGTCTTGCGGCTGTTCATAGCCAGCTGCTGGATCCTGCGGAAGGCCTCGGACTCGCTGAGGCCCTGCTGGTCCATCAGGTGGCCCTTGGCCCGCTCGACCAGCTTGCGCGTCTCGATGCGGTCCTTGAGCTGGCCCAGCTCTTTGCGCCGGGTCACCTGCTCGCCCCAGCGGGCGATCGTCACCTCGATCAGGGGCATCAGCTCGGCGTCGCGGACGGGCTTGATCAGATAGCCGAGGACGCCGGCCTCGCGGGCCTGATCGACCAGATCGCGCGAGCTGTAGGCCGTGAGCAGCAGGACAGGGGCTATCGCCTCGGAGGAGATCACCTTCGCGGCCGCGAGCCCGTCGATGTGCGGCATCTTGATGTCAAGGATGACGAGGTCGGGGCGCAGCTGCCGGGTGAGGTTCACGGCGCTCTGCCCGTCGCCCACCTCGCCCACGACAAGATAGCCCTGCTCCTGGAGGGTCTCGCGCAGGTTCATGCGGATCAGCGGCTCGTCGTCAGCGATCAGGATGCGTGTCATCATGGACATTCTCCAAAGAACACAAAGCGGCCCAACAAGCGCCGTCGCCGGCGCAGCAGGGCCACGGTGCAACCTGTTTGCGGCTCTAGTCAGTATACCCCCGGGCGAGGGGTGGGGCTACGGAACAATCGTACAAGCCAGACTGTACCTTTGCACCCGGGCGCGTCAGCGCGGCTCGACCCCGTGCCCGGCCTCGATGTGGCTAAGGTCGAGGCGGGCGCCGGTCTGGCGAAAGCCGCCGCTGAACGGGTTCTCGGCCATAAACATCGGGGTGTCGAGGTCGACGAACTCGAAGCCGCCGAGGCCCGCGGCAAAGTGGGCCGACATGGTCATCGCGAGGACCGACTCGACCATGCCGCCGACCATCAGGCGCAGCCCGGCGCCCCGGCAGATGGCCGCGATGTCGAGGGCCTCGACCACGCCGCACTTCATCAGCTTGATGTTGACCACATCGGCGGCCTGCTCGTAGGCGAGGCGCAGCACATTGGCCGCGCTCGAGGCCGTCTCGTCGGCGGCCACGGCCACATCGCCCCAGCGGGCCAGCTGGCCCAGGCCCGCCCAGTCGTCGCCGGGCACGGGCTGCTCGAGCAGGGCCGGGCGGATGTGCTGGGCGTGGAGCGCGCCCAGCAGGCTGAGGGCGTCGTCGGCGCTCATGCCGCCGTTGCCGTCGAGGATGAGCGGCGAGTCGGGGGCGACGGCGTGGATGGCCACGATGCGCCGCAGGTCGAGGTCGAGGTCGCCCGAGCCTATCTTCACCTTGATCGTCGTGATGCCGCGGCCCAGGATGTCGAGCGCCGCCACGCCGGCCTCCTCGACGCCGCCGGTGGTCACGGTCATGTCGGTCGCGAGGGCGCTGCCGGCGCCGCCAAAGAAGGCGTAGAGCGGCATGCGGGACCGGCGGGTCAGGGCGTCGAGGACGGCGGTCTCGATGGCGCAGCGGGCGCTGCCGGCGCCGCCGATCGCCTCGCGCAGCGCCGCCGCGATCGGGCGCCACTCGCGCACGTCGGCGCCCTCGACGCGCGCCCGGACGGCCTCGACGGCCGCCCGGGTGCTGGCCTGGGTCTCGCCGTTAAACGGGGGGAGGGGGGCGGCCTCGCCGTAGCCGCGGGTGCCGTCGGCCAGCTCGAGCGTGACCAGCAGGTTGCGGGCAAGCTCCTGGGCGCCCCCCGAGATGCCGAAGGGCGCGAAGAGCGGGATGTCAAGGGTCGCGACCGAGAGCGCGCGGATGGTTGTGGGGGTCATAGGTAGCACCTTTGCTTAGCTTGCTGGAGGCCTCGCTCGCTTATGCCCGCCGCTGCCTGCGCAGGTAGGCGCTGATCGTGGCCAGCACGACGACGGCGCCAAGGATCTGCCAGAGCGAGCTGAGCCGCTCGCCGAGGAGCAGGGCGGCCAGGGCCAGGGTCGCCACCAGGCGCCAGGCCATGGTGCTGCTCACCAGGGGCGCCCCGAGCTGGCGCAGCGAGGCAATCTGCGCCAGGTTGGCCCCAAGCAGCACGAAGACCACGAAGGCGCCATAGATGGCCCAGTCCGACGGGCTCAGGGCGGCGTAGCGCCCCCAGTCCTCGCCAATCGCCAGGCTGATCGCCCCTGTCGTCACGGTGAGGGCCAGCAGCTGCATCAGCAGCACCGCCTCGCCCGGCACCGCGTCCTTCACCGTGCGGGGCACCAGGATCATGTATAGCGACAGGCAGAGCATGCTGGCGCACGCCAGGCCGATCCCGAGCAGGTCGCTGCCCGTAAGGGCCATGCGCACCCCGTGGCCGCCGATGTCGCCGCTCATCATAAGCAGCGAGCCGGCGAGCGAGAGGCCGATGGCGGGCCATGTGAAGGGCGGCAGCCGCTGGCGGAAGAGCGCCGCGCTGAGCAGCGCCACCACCAGGGGCGTCATCAGCGTGATCAGCTGCACGTAGATCGCCAGGGTGAAGCGCGCCGAGAGCACGTTGGTGATCGCCCGCAGCACCACCACCAGGGTGAAGCCCCAGAGGGCCCGCGAGCGGAGGAAGCGCCGGTCGAAGCGCCCCAGCACGAAGGGCGCGAAGGCCGCCAGGGCCAGCAGGTTGCCCAGGGCCAGCAGGGCCATGCTCGGGATGTGGCTGACGGTCTGGAGGTAGCGGGCGAGCACCGGGTAGGCGCCCCAGGCGGTGTGGGCGAAGAGGGCGGCGCCCATCCAGGCCCATGTGGCCCCGGCTTGTGTGGCGCGCGCCGTCGGCAGCGTTGTGGCTTTGCTCATCAGATTCCTTACAGCAAGGGGCGGCGCGCCGTTGCGACCAGCCCATTATAATGGCGTTGGGTGCTAGTCCTGCCAGCCGGACATCCGTGCTGGGTGCTTGAGCGCAGACCGCTTCTGGCAGCGGTCTGCGGCCGCAACACCTATGATCCTCCTCGCCGACCTGATCGCCGCCGGCGCGCGGCCCCACGGCCCTGTGGGGGCCGTGGCCTTCACCGACTGGAGCTACGACTCGCGGCTGGCCACCGCGGGGGTCTGCTTCATCGCCCTGCGGACGCCCCGCGCCGACGGGCACGACCACATCCCGGCCGCCCTCGCCGCGGGCGCCGCCGGCGTGCTCTGCCGCTGGCCCCCCGCCGACGCCTCAGGCGCCACGGTGCTGCTGGCCGATGACCCGCCGGCCGTGCTGCGGGGCTGGGCTGCCGCGCGCCTGGCCCTGGTCGCGCCGACGGTCGTCGGCGTCACCGGGAGCGTCGGCAAGACCACCACGCGCCGCGCGGTCGCCGCCGTGCTGGACGGGGCCGGCCCGACCTTCCAGAGCCGCCGCAGCTTCAATTCGCTGCTCGGGCTGCCCGTGGCCCTCGCCCGCCTGGAGGACAGCCACAGCATCGCGGTGCTCGAGTACGGCAGCGAGCGCCCGGGCGAGATCGCGCGCCTGGCCGGGCTCTTCCCCCCGCGCCTCGCCATCGTCACCACCATCGGCGAGGTCCACCTGCGGGGCTTCGGCGACCTTCAGGCCGTGGCCGCCGAGCAGGGCGCCCTGCTGGCGGCGCTGCCCGCCGATGGCCTGGCCCTGCTCAACGGCGACGACCCGCGCGTCAGGGCCCTGGCCGATCTGGCGCCCGCGACGATCACCTACGGGTGCGGGCCGGCCAATGATCTGCGGGCCGCGACCACGCTGCTGGTACGGGCCGGCCGGGCCGGGGGATGGGGCAGCGACGACCTGGCCCTGGCGATGCTGTTGGTCGCGGTGATTTGCTTGAAGCTGACTTGCGGTCATTAGCAACCAGAGAAAGAGCTTTACCTCCCATCAAGCGTCATCCTGAGCGCGGCGAAGGATCTAGCAGCACCACACGACCTTCTAG
>JAAXUL010000636.1 GCA_013336035.1 Chloroflexales bacterium | reverse complement strand
TGACCATTTCTGGGATGTCGCCTCCAGAAGCCGACATGGTCACAATTCCAAAGGCATTGTTTGCGCGCCTGACTGACGCGCTTGCCTATGCCGCCTAAGCTGCACCAATGGATAAAGTCGAGCTTAGACATGGTTCAGAATTGGGCGCTTCAGCTTGACAATGATGCGTGATGCGTGACGCATGATTCGCCGCATGCAGGTCACGGATCACGCATCACGCATCACGAACAAACTGTCAAGTGCGTTTAAACCATGCCTTATCGTGTAAGATACAAGGTGGGCGTCATCTTCTTGCTCTGGCGCTTGCCCTAGCTGGCGATTTTGGTACCGCGAATACGGCGAATGAGGTCTTCCGCCATGCCCTACCTGCTCGCGATCATTGCCCTGATCATCGGCACCCTGCTCGGCCTCCAGCTGCCCGACGCCGACCAGGTCTTCACGCTGCTCGGCCTCGTCCACCGCTCGATCATCACCCACGGGCTGCTGCTGCCCCTCGGCCTCTTCCTGCTCGTTCGGCGCCGCGAGCACTGGCTCACCCTCGGCGCGGCGGGGCTCTGCCTGGCCGTCGCCGTCCACCTGACCTTCGACCTCTTCCCGCAGAGCTGGCGCGGCTACGCCCTGATCAGCGTGCCCCTGGTCGGGCGGCTCGACGCCACCCTCAGCGTGCTCTGGCTGGCGATCAGCATCGTCGCCTGCTGCCTGCTGGCCCTGAAGCTGCTGCGCGACCGGCGCGACCTCGGGCTGGCTCTGGCCGCGCTGGGCTACAGCTTCCTCACTGCCGCTGGCCGCGAGCCGGCCTGGCTGATGCCACTGGTCGTGCTGCTGCTCGCGCTCGGCCTGGCGTCCTGTATGCCCAACCCGGTGTTTGATGGGCGGGCCACCGCGCGTCGCTATGTGTCGCGCCTGCGCCGGATGGCGCGCCCGTAGACAGCGGAGGGGATAAGCGCCCCGCCAGATCAACCAGGCGCCACCTATGCCCATCATCCGCACCTTCCGCGACGGCAGCGTGCTCGAGTTCGGCGCCGGGCGCTTCGACGCATGGTGCGTCTACCTGACCCGGCCCGCCCGCCCGCGCTACCCGCCGAAGGACGTCGACTACTTTGCCCAGCTGCGCTCCCTGGCCCTGCGCCACGGCGCCCAGCTGCTCTACGCCGACTTCCTGGCGATCTACCACCGCACCACCAGGCAGGTCTCCCCGCACGTGCTGGAGATGATCTACCATATGGCCAAGGCCTACGGCGACGACGATCTGGAGGTGGATATCCTGCTCTCGATCCTCTACGCCGGCATGATCGCCGAGGAGAACAAGCGCCGGGCGAAGCTACGCAAGCGCGTCAAGCGCCTGGGCGTCCACCAGGTGCTCTTCGAGAACCTGGCGCCCGAGGAGGCCGCCACCTTTAGCAAGGGCAAGCCCTGGGAGGTGATCGACCTGGAGTGTACCGTGCGTAATTTCTGAGCAGAAACCTGTAGCTGAGGCGAGGAGATCTCATGGCTCACCAACGCCTGCTCGAACATCGCTCCCTTATGCCCACAGTCCGGCGCTACCCGCGGCCATTGCTCTTCATCCACGGCGCCTGGCACGGCGCCTGGTGCTGGGAGCAGGCCATGCAGGACTTCGCCCGCTGCGGCTTTGAGGTCCACGCCATCAGCCTGCGCGGGCACGGCGAGAGCGATCTTCCCAGGGGCTTCAACCTCTGCGGCATCGACGACTACCTGCGCGACATTGCGACGGCCATCGACGGGATCGAGCCTTCACCTGTCATCATCGCCCACAGCATGGGCGGCTTTCTGATGCAGCACTACGCGGCGAGCCACGAGGTTTCCGGCCTGGTGTTGCTCTGCGCCATTCCGCACACCGGCGCATGGCGCTTCCTCTCCGCATGGCTCTGCCGCCACCCTGGTGCAGCGATTCAGGTCGTGCTGACCTTGAACACCCGCTACCTGGTTGGAACGCCGCGCCTGGCGCGTACAGGGTTCTTCCGCCCAACCGCGCCTGATGCGCAGGTGGCCGCTGCGGTGGCCCGGCTCTGCCCCGAGTCGATCCGGGTCGCCATCGAGAGCATCGTTCGGCTCCCAGCGCCCCGGCCCACGCCGACCCCCACCCTCGTCATCGCCGCCGAAAGGGATGCCGTCTTCACCGAGGCCGAGCAGCAGGCGCTCGCCGCCGCCTACCATGCCGATCTCGTGCTCATTCCCGAGGCCGCCCACGACCTCATGCTCGACCCGGCCTGGCCCCTGGCCGCAGACCGGATCGAGCAAGCGGCGGCGCGTTGGATGTAGGCAGCATAGACACTACGATGTCCGTGATAGCCGCCCGCCGCCGCCCCGTCCGACCCCGACCCCGCCGCGATCGCTGCGGTCGCCGCGGGCCTGCGCTACCCCAGCGAGTCAGATGCGCCCCTTGTGCCCTTTGTGGCCCCCGCCGGCCTCGCGCCCGCCGATGCCTGCGCCGCCGCGGCCCAGCCGGGCGAGGCCGTCGATGTCGCCGACCTGGGCCGCGCGCTCGATGGCCCGGCCACCGCCCGGCCATGGATGTCCGCCGCCGAGCTGGAGGCCGCCGCCCGCTTCGCCGCACTGCGGGGCGAGGTCGAGTCCCGGCTGACGGGGGAGATCTCCTGCCGGGTCGGCCGCATACAGGTGCGCGTGCTCATCCTCGGCGCCGCCCCCAGCGGCCTGGTCGTCGGCCTGCGCACCGTGGCCGTCGAGACGTAGGGGGCGGCGGCGGTCCCGGCGGCATCCCCTGCTGTGTTCAGCGCCTGATAAGCGGGATGTAGACTCGCTGCGTCGTATCACGGCTAATGTCGCGCGTCACCAGGGTTGTGTTACCAGCCGCATCCTGGGCCTGGACCTCCAGCTGTGTCTCGGTCGAGAGCGCACGGATCCATGCCTCGAAGCGCCCGCTCGCCGGATCCACCGCGATCCAGCGATCACCGATCATCACCGCAGCCGCCGGGTCGGTCGTCCCCGTCACATGGATCGTCGCCGTGCCGCTGACCGGGTTGGGGAGATCGAGGCTCAGGGGCGGGGCGACGGTGTCGCGCAGGACAACCGCCCCGGCGCGGCTGATCGCCCCGTCGGCACCGATGGCCTCCACCAGGATCTGGTTCGGCCCCTCCGCCAGCGCAAGCGTCGCCGTGAAATGCCCGCTCGCATCCACCGTCGCGGCGACTCTATTGACCTGCACGCTCGCCCCCGGCGTCACCTGGCCCAGCACATCGAGGCTCGTCTGGTTGCTGTCGTGCGGGACATCAATGCTTAGCCTGGGAGCGAGCGAGATCATTGGCGTAGCTACCGGCCAGACCAGGGCCGACTCGGCGAAGCCCGGCTTGTATGCCTGCACTTGTAGGCCCGCCGCATCCTCCGGGGTCACATAGGCCAGCACCTGCCCGCTCGCATCGGTCTTCTGCATGGCCAGCACGCCGGTGCCCTCGATCGTCACCCAGGCATCACGCAGGGGGGTGTTCAGCTCATCAAGCAGCGTCACGGTGAGCGGCCTGGTGAACCCAACCACCGGGCTTCCGGCCACATCGAGCAAGAGTCTGCTGGCCTGCTCGATCGCAAAGGTCGCCCCCGATATGAATACCTGCGCCCGTGGCGCGTCGATCAGCAGGCTGGCGCTATAGGTTCCTGCCTGTCCCCCATGCACCATTGCCGTGTAGCGTCCCGGCCCTACGCGCACGCCCGCCAGATCGCTTGCCGTGCCATCGGGCGCAATCACCCGCACCTGGAGCGGGATGTCTACCGGGCTCAGCTGCTCATCCGTCACCTGCGCCTCAAGGGTGACGTCGCTGCCCAGGGCCGCGAGGCTGGTCGGGCTCGCCAGCGTCGCGAACAGGGTTCGCTCGGCTGCCACCGTCACCTCATACGCGCCGTAGAACATGTGGTTGAGGCTGATCTCGATCTGGTAGCGCCCCGGCTTCGCCAGCGCCGCCGGCAGCAGGGTGACGGGCTGCGTGGCCTGCCCGCCCGCGCTGGGGCTGAGCGTGGCCGTGGCGGTGTAGATCGGCGTCTGCCGGGCGGCAATATCATAGGCTTCAAAGATCAGCGCAGCGGTCGCGGCGGCGTCGCCGGCATTCACGACCGTGACCGGCAGCGTCAGCGCGACGCCAGGCGAGATTACGTCGGTCGGGTCGAGGTCCACGGCGAGCGCCGGGCCGCCGCCCACCGCGATCGGGATGGCTTTGCGGGCCAGGATCTGCCGGCCGGAGACGACCTGCACATAGACGATCTTCGCCCCAGCGGTCTGCGGCGTGAAGGTATGCGTCGCCGCCCAGCGCTGGCCGGGGTTCAGCTGGACGGCCCAGGCCGCCTGGGGGATGGTGTCGGCGTTTGCGAGCTGCACCACCAGGTCGCCGCTGGCCACCGCCCCGCTGTTCTTCAGCTCCAGGCGCACATCAACCGATTGGCCGAGGCTGACCCGCTGGGCCGAGGGCGTGAGCTGTAGGCTCAGCGATGGCGTGACTGCGGCAGGTGTGATCATGGCGCGGGCGAGGATCGTCGCGCCATCGCGCACGACCGTGGCCGCGCGGGCTACCGTTGTGACGGCCGGCACCTGCTGCTGCACCAGCAGCGGCGCGTTCGGCTGAAGCGTCGCCGCCTGGCTGTCGGCATCGATCAGCTGGCCGTCGGCAGTGAAGAAGTAGGTTGTCACCGTGACCGGCCGGGGCGCGCTTACCTCGGCGCGCAGCTGGGCGAGCGTGTAGGCATCGCCGCCGCGCTGGGTCAGCGCGGTCTCCAGGCTCAGGCCCTGTGTGCTAGCGCCGCCCGCCGCCGGAGCGGGGAGGATGGCCTCTAGCGCGCTCAATGCCGCGGCGTGCTCGCGCTGCACGGCGGGGGCGACCGCCCCAACGCCTTGCTGCCACATGAGTAGCCCCAGAACAATTTGTACGCTGACAAAGCCCCACGTAATCCTGGTCATGCTCGTGCCAAGCCCGGTAATTACCCCTGGTATAGCAACAAGGATTGAAGATGAGCCACCGCTAGGGATCAAAAAGACAAGGGCGAGAGCCACGAATAGAACCTGGAGAAATAGCATCCCAGTGTCTTCAATCGATTCTCTGAGTCGATTAGTGCCCTGTAAACTAAGTTTCCTTATATTTTGCGTTAGCGGCATGAACTCGCTCGTACTGGGAATTCAGCTTGGTGCGCGCCGTCTGGATAGAGAATTGCCAGTGAATTTTGATCTTTTTCGCACT